>JAJQHT010000225.1 GCA_021199595.1 Oscillospiraceae bacterium | reverse complement strand
ACGAGGATATGATAGCTCATGGAGCTGCTGGCCCCTGTGAGATAGTTGGTGGTCTCGGTTTCAGCTCCTCAAACTCGTCATACTGGGCGGCGGGGAAACGGACGGCTACGAACTGATTGCCCACGGGGACAACGGCGTAATAGGCCACCACGTTGCCGCTGGCGTCGCTCTCGGAGCCGATGATGTCCATGACGTAGCTGACGTCAATCTGCACGTACTGGCCAGACGCGAGGGTCGAGCCGTCTGTCACCTCCGTGGGGCCGGCCAGCAGATCTATGACGGCGAAACCGCTGACGCCCAGCAGCACCACTGCCAGAATCACCGCAATCAGCGCCCGCACCAGGGCAAAGTTCTTTTTGAATGATGTCTTTTTGGATTTGGCTTGTTTTTCCATGGTATAACGCTCTCTTTCTGAAAAATGGGATTATTTATTTACGACAGGCGTATCGCCGTGACCGCCTGGTCGTTCGCAAAATATTGCAGCTCCCGCTCCTGGCAGGAGAAAAGAAGGATCTGACGCGTCTCGCCAAGCTCCCTGAGAAGGGTCAGGGCCTGCTCCAGACGGGGCTGGTCGAAGGTGACGAGCGCGTCGTCCAAAATAATGGGGCAGGGGTCGTCCTCCGGCAGAACAAGCTCGCACAGGGCCAGCCGCAGGGACAGATACAGCTGGTCTCTTGCCCCCTGGGAGAGATAGCTCTCCTCCTGGCTGGCGGCATCCTCCGTCCGCTTGGCCCGGGCGGATAAATCGCGCGCCAGAGTAATCTGGTCGTACCGGCCCGCAGTCAGGCGGGCAAATATCTCCGCCGCCTTGGCGGCGATTTTTGGGGAAAAGCGGCCCCGCAGCTCCCGGTCGGCTTGTTCCATGGCCTCGATGGCCAGGGCCAGGGCCTCGTCCTGCTCCCAAAGGGCCTGCCGCCGCTGCTCCTGCTCCGCCAGCGCGGAGCGCAGCACCATGGGGTCGCCCAGCGCCTTGGCCTGCCCTACGGCCATGGCCCGCTGCTGGCGCAGGGCGTCCAGCCGTTCCCGCCCGGCCTGTACGGCCTGGCTTGCCAGGGCGGCGGGGCTGCTGCCGCTGTCGGTGAAATCCAGTCCCGCCATGGCCCGGCTTTCCGCCTCCTTCTGGGCGGTCTGGGCCTTGGCAAGGGCGTTTTCTGTTTCCTCCAGGTGATAGGAGGCTCGCTGCCAGGCGTCCCAAAGCCGGCGGTATTCGGCCAGCAGGCTTTCCATTTCCTCCGGGCTGTCCGCGCCGTAGGCGTTTAATATTTTGTCCCGCTCGGCAAGGGTGTCCTCCTTGGCCTTTTTCAGGTTTTGCAGCCGCAGATACATCATGACGAACAGCAGCACCAGTATGCCGCCGGCGGCGATAAGCTCTGCCTGCCAGGGCAGCACCAAAGCCAGCAGAAACGCCACCGCGCCCAGGGCCAGCGGCACGAACGCGATCCAGGGCGGGGGCAGCTTGGCGGCCAGCTTTTCAAGCTCCCGGACGTTTTCTGCGTCGATGTCCGTCCGGCGGCGGGCCTCCTCCGGCCCCATATCGCCGTAGGGAGAATCATCCAAGGCATTCTGGGCGGCGGCCTCGTCCCGTTCCGCCTGCGCCTGGGCCTGCTGGCATTCCTGGACGGACTGCCGCGCCCGCGACATATCCCCCAGGGCGTCCCGCCGCTGCTGGGCGCGGGCCTGCTCCATCTGCCGGACGGCCTGCGCCTGGGCCTCCTCAGCGGCGGCGATGGATTTGTCCAGCGCCTCTACCGTTTGAGCGGCCTGGGCGATTTTGTCCAGGGCGGTTTGATTTTCCGCCATCTCTGCCTCCAGCTCTTGTATGGCGCCCCGCCTGCCGCTGCGCCGCCGCTGCCATGCCTGGAGCTGCTTGTCCGCCTGGGAATAGGACTGTTCCTCGTCGCCGGCGGTCACAAGGGCGTTGATGCGCTTTTCAAGCTCCGGGTCGTTGGATACGCTCAGACCGGCCTGGCGGATGAAGGCGGTGCGCTCGAACACCTCCCGGGGCGCGCCGGTCAGTGTCTGGCCGCAGGAGTCCCCGGTAAGTCCCGGCACCGGGGTGTCCGTTCCTGTGACGGTGGCGGAAAAGGCCTGCATGGGCTGATTGGCCCGCTCTGTCCGCCGCTGTAGCGTGACGGGGCTGTCCGCCGTCTCGATGTCCATGCTGCCGGACATGGGCGCGCCGCTCCAGGGACGGTATTTGATTTTGTCCGGCTGCTGGCCCTGCTTGGCCCGCTGGGCGGTGCTGATGCCGTACAGCATGGCCCGTATGAACGCGCACCAGGTAGATTTTCCGCTCTCGTTGGGGGCGTATATGACGTTCAGCCCGTCCCCCAGGGAAAGCGTTTTGTTTTCCAGCGCCCCGAAGGAGGCGGTCATTTTTTTGATTCTCATGGCTTTATCCTATATATAATCTCATGGCAGGGGCGGTTCTTCCCCGTTTTCCAGGGCCTGAAGGCCGAAACGAGCCGCCAGGCTTATCCGCGCACGCTCCGATTCCTCCTGTGCGGCCTGGTACTGCTTCCAAAGCCGGGCCAGAAACAGGCCCCGCAGGCTGTCCTGCTCGCGGCCCTCCCAAATATCCTGCGGAGGGCGGGTCTCATCCCGCAGCTCCAGGGCGAAAAACCGCCCCTCCAGTGCCCGCGTCAGGGCTGCCCTGTCCGGGGCCGGCTCCGCCTGACCGGTCAGCCGTATGCGGTATATATCCCGCGCTGTGTCCCGGTCGAGCGCTGCCTCGATGGCGGTCAGCGGGTCTGTGTCCGTGACGTTTACCGTCAGCACCTCATACCGCCGTCCGTCCAGGGGGAGCTGCTCAATGCGGCAGCTTCCTGGCTCCACATCGGCCAGGATGACGCCCTTTTGGCCTGTCTCGTCAAATCCACGGCCCTCCGGGCAGCCGGGCCAGGCGTAAGTGGTGTTCCCCGCCTGGCGGGGGCCGCTGTAGCTGTGGGTGTGGCCCAGGGCCACATAGTCCATGCCGCTGGCGGCAAGCTCTGATTCTGTGATAGCCCCGTAGGGGGAGTCCGGGTTTCCCACCTCCCCGTGCAGCAGCAGGATGTCTGTCACCCCCGGGATTTTTTCCGGCGGGGCAAAATTTGCAAGAGGCGGGCTTCTTCGGTGGCCGGCGAAGGCCGCGCCGAATATCCGCGCGTTCAGCGCCGAAAGGGGGATGCACTCAATAGCCTCCTCCGTGAATACATGGACGTTGTCGCCTAATTTCAGCCGCGCCCAGGGGGAGCGGGGGCCGTACCAGTCGTGGTTGCCGGGGGCAATGAAACCGGGGATGGCCATATCCGCTGTCACAGCCTCGATGAGCCGGGCCGTTTCTGCAAAGGCGTTGTCTGAATCGAACAAATCCCCGGCGAACAGGGCGATGTCCGCACGCTCCTCCCGCGCAATAGCGGCCATGCGCTCCAGAAGGGAGCGCTGCTCCGCCCGGCGCTGGGCGGAGCGATCCCGTCCCAGGGCCTGAAAGGGGGAGTCCAGGTGCAGGTCTGCCGCGTGAAGAATCCGTATCATAAAATCCGCATGGCCTCCGCCTTCACGCACCGGCCTGTTTCCGTGTCGATGTCAAACAGACAGCACTCCATTTTCCCCGGGCCGTTCCCGGAGCGATAGCGCCTGGGCGGATCGCCCAGGAACTTGTTGATGGACTGCTCCACGTCAATCCCCAGAACGCTGTGGGAGGCCCCGGTCATGCCGAGGTCGCTGATATAGCCCGTGCCGTTGGGAAGCACGTCCGCGTCGGAGGTCTGCACATGGGTGTGCGTACCCCACACGGCGCTGACCCGTCCGTCCAGGAAATATCCCATGCCCAGCCGCTCGCTGGTGGCCTCTGCGTGCATATCCACCAGGATGATTTTGGGCTTCGGGTCAAGCTCCTTCAAAAGGCAGTCCACCTCCACAAAGGGGTTGTCGGTGTTGGTATCCAGCGTGAAGCGCCCCAGGGCGTTGATGACGCATATCTCCCCAAAGGGGGTACGGTATACCCCGAAGCCCCGCCCGGGGCACTGGGGCGCGTAGTTGATGGGCCGCAGCACCCGGACGTTGTCCGCAAGGTATGGCTGAAGCTCCCAGCGCACCCAGGTGTGGTTTCCCAGGGTGATAACGTCCGCCCCGGCGGCCAGGATACGGTCGCACTGCTGGGGCGTCACGCCCACCACATTGGCATTTTCCCCGTTCACCACCACGAAGGACACGCCCAGCTCCCGCCGGACGGTGCGCAGGCGATTTTCCAAAAAGGTAAGCCCGGGGGCGCCGCAAACGTCCCCCACGGCCAGAATACTGATAATCATGGTCTGCTCCTTCAAGGGGCCGTCGGACCCCTGAAAATTTTTCATGTATTAAATATATCACAACAAGACGGGAAATACTAGCGGTGAAAGAGGGGTAAAGTATGAACAAAATGTCATTTTTTAAGGGTATCGGGGTCGGATTGATGGTTGGCTCCATGGTGGGGATGGCAGCCGCGCCCCGAAAAAAGAAGATGAACATCGGCAAAGCCCTCAAATCCATGGGCGATGTGATGGACAACGTGGCCGGCAGCATAGGATTTTAAAAATCATTTTTGAGGGAAAGCCTTCCCTGTGAGGGATTCGCGAAAAAAATATATTTTTTTCCAAACCCTCTTGCAATCTGGTTCGGCTTGTGCTACAATACTTTGGCGCGAGCGACACGAGCGGCATTAGCTCAGCTGGATAGAGCGTCTGGCTACGGACCAGAAGGCCGGGGGTTCGAATCCCTCATGCCGTGCCAATCAGAAGATCCGAACTCTTTGGGTTCGGGTCTTTTGCTATATGCGGGCCGGTACGCAAAAAAGGAGCGCGTTATAAAACGCGCCCCATTTTTTTGTTAAGCTGCTTTGATTACTTGAGCTCGACCTTCGCGCCCACGTCTTCGAGCTGCTTCTTCAGGGCCTCGGCCTCGTCCTTGGAGACCTGCTCCTTGATGGTGGCGGGAACGCCCTCCACCTTGGCCTTGGCCTCGGCCAGGCCCAGGCCGGTGATGGCGCGGACTTCCTTGATGACCTTGATCTTCTCGGAGCCGAAGTCGGTCATGACCACGTCGAACTCGGTCTTTTCCTCTGCGGCGGGGCCGGCGGCGGCAACGGGAGCGGCCACGGCGGCAGCGGCGGAAACGCCGAATACATCCTCGATCTCGTGAACCAGCTCAGCCAGTTCCATAACGCTGAGAGCCTTGATCTCTTCGATCATGGCGGTAACTTTTTCGCTAGCCATTTTAAACATATCCTCCTAAGTAGTTAGTAAAAAATAGGGGAGCCGAAATGATTATTCGGCGGCGGGGGCTTCCTCTGCGGGGGAGCCGC
>JAJQHT010000065.1 GCA_021199595.1 Oscillospiraceae bacterium | reverse complement strand
GTTCAAGGTGTGGGCCAGATAGAGCTTGCCGTCCGTGCCGCGGACGCGAATTTTCAGGCGGCGGGCCTGCGCGTCTCCGAGATTCGAGCAGGAGCAGACCTCGAAATACTTTTGCTGGCGGGGACTCCATGCCTCGATGTCGCAGCTTTTTACCTTCAAATCGGCCAAATCGCCGGAGCAGCACTCCAGCTGCCGGACGGGGATGTCCAGCGTGCGGAACAGCTCCACGGAGTAGCGCCACATCTTTTCATACCAGGCCATGCTGTCCTCCGGCTTGCAGACGACAATCATTTCCTGCTTTTCAAACTGATGGATGCGGTAAACGCCGCGTTCCTCGATGCCGTGCGCGCCCTTCTCCTTGCGGAAGCAGGGAGAATAGCTGGTATACGTGATGGGCAGGGAGGATTCCTCCAAAATCTGGTCAATGAAGGAGCCGATCATGGAGTGCTCGGAGGTGCCAATCAGATATAAATCCTCGCCCTCAATCTTGTACATCATCGCGTCCATCTCCGTGAAGGACATGACGCCGGTGACGACGCTGGAGCGAATCATATAGGGGGGAATGTGATAGACAAAACCCCGGTCTATCATGAAATCTCTCGCATACGCCAGGACGGCGGAATGGAGGCGGGCGATGTCGCCCTTGAGATAATAAAACCCGTTTCCGGCCACGCGGCGGGCCGCGTCCAAATCCAGGCCGTTGAAGCTCTCCATGATCTGCGCGTGATAGGGAATCTCAAAATCCGGGACGGTGGGTTCCCCGAACCGGGCCAGCTCTACGTTGTGGGTGTCGTCCGGGCCGATGGGGACGGAGGGATCTATCATGTTGGGAATGACCAGCATACGCTCCCGCAACTGCTCCTCCAGCTCCGGTTCCAGCTTTTCCAGCTCCGCCAGGCGGGCGGCCTGGGCCGCCACCTGGGCCTTCACGGCCTCTGCCTCCTCCTTTTTGGAGGGATCTTTTTTTGCCTGCCCCATCAGCATTCCTATCTGCTTGGAAAGGGCATTCCGATTGGCCCGCAGCTCGTTGGCCTCCGTCTTGGCTGCCCGGAGGCGGGCGTCGAGGTCGATGACCTCGTCCACCAGGGGCAGCTTCTGTTCCTGGAATTTCTTGCGGATGTTTTCTTTAACGGCTTCGGGATTTTCCCGCACAAATTTGATGTCAAGCATTGTCTTTCTCTCCCCTGTTCATTTCTTGCAGCGTGAAAAGCGCCGCCAGCAGGGCTTCCCGGTCGTCGGCCCCGTAATATTCAAGCTCGATGCGGCCCTTTTTCCGGCCGTCTACGATATGTACCTTCCGCCCCAGCGCCTGACCGAGCTGTGCGCTGACATGGGCGGCGTAATCAATCTCCTGAGGCTTTTCCGGCCCCGGGTCTTTGGGCTTTTTTATCAGCGCGGCGGCCAGCGCCTCCGTCTGCCGGACGGAAAGGCCTTTTTCTATCACCTGCCGCGCGGCCTCCAGCTGAACAGCCTTGTCGCCAATGGGCAGCAGCGCCCTGGCGTGTCCGGTCGTGAGCTGGCCCTGTTCTACCATCTCCATAAGCTCCTTCGGCAATGACAGCAGCCGAAGGGCGTTTGCCACGGTGGGGCGGCTTTTTCCCACACGCTGACTGACCTGCTCCTGCGTCAGACCAAAATCATCCATCAGCGCCCGATAGCCCCGGGCCTCCTCCATGGGATTTAAATCCTCCCGCTGGAGGTTTTCCACCAGCGCCAGCTCCTGCACCTTCTGGTCGTCGGCCTCTACGATGCGCACAGGGATCTCTGTGCGTCCCGCCATGCGGGCCGCGCGCCACCGGCGTTCCCCGGCGATTATCTGATAATATCCGCCATCCAGCCGCCGCACGGTGATAGGCTGCAAAAGGCCGTGCTGTCCGATGGAATCCGCCAGCTCCTGCAGCGCCGGCTCGTCAAAATTTGTTCGTGGCTGTCCGCTGCGCGGCTCTACACGGCTGATGGGCAGCGTATCCGCCGGGGACATAGCCGATTCTTCCCCGAACAGGGCGCCCAGACCGGTTCCCAGTCCTTTTTTTGTTGCCATGCTTGTCCTCCCTTATAGCTCTGTCACGTGGTTGTGCTTGAAAAATTCGAGCGCCAGGCTGTCATACGCCGCTGCGCCCTTGGAAAGCCGGTTATAGGCCGCCACGGGCTTGCCGTGGCTTGGGGCCTCCGCGATGCGGACGTTCCGGGGAATGACGGTTTTGAAAACCGCCTTGCCGAAATAGTTTTCTACCTCTCTGGCCACCTGGCTGGAAAAGGACAGCCGCTTATCGTACATGGTCAGCACGATGCCCTCGATTTTCAGCCCCGGATTAAAGCTCCGTTTGGTCAGCCGCATGGAAGTTATCAGGTCTGTCAGCCCCTCCATGGCGTAAAATTCGCATTGGACGGGAATCAGCACCCCATCCGCCGCAGACAGCGCGTTCAGGGTCAGCAGACCTAGTGAGGGCGGGCAGTCAATTAATATGTATTCGTATTTGCTGCTTACAGGTTCCAGCGCTTTTTTCAGCACCTGTTCCCGGTTCGGGGCATCCACCAGTTCCACGGACGCGCCCGAAAGGTTTAGATTGGAGGGGAGCACGTCCCCATAGGGGGTCTTTTGTATGGCCTCCTGGACGGGAACGCCGCGGATGAGAACATCATAGAGCGTGGCTCCTTCCTGCTTGTCCACGCCAAGCCCTGTGGTGGCGTTGCCCTGGGCGTCCGCGTCTATCAGCAGGACGTTTCGGCCTCTCTCCCGAATGGCGGCGCACAGGTTCACGGCGGTCGTGGTTTTTCCCACGCCTCCCTTTTGATTTGCAATGCAGACGATGCGGGCCATGCGGTACGCACCTCCTTTGGTTTTTGTGCTTTCCTATTATACCAGACTATTTGGGAATTTCAATGTTTCACGTGAAACATTCTGTCGAAGGATTCCAAATGTTTCACGTGAAACAACACAGAAAATAAAAAACAGGGACTTACGTCCCCGTTTTATGATTTCTACAGGTTGACCATGATGATAAGCTACTTCAGCACCAGGCACGACTGCGGCGCAAGCGTAATCCCGTCCTCTGTGGCGGCTTCTCCGCCGATTGCATAAATTACAGCTCTTTCTCCTGCGTTCACCGGCGCATGAGCCGTTTGCCCGGAAGGATTGAGTGCGATGAGGATGCTGCCTCGGCGATAGACAAACGGAAGTTCCCCGCTTTCGGCATAGACGACCTCGAAATCTGCATCCGCCTGGAGATCCTCGTATGTATGACGCAGAGTGAGCAGTTCTCTCACCGTGTGGAGAAGAGAGGCCTCGTCTGCCTCCTGAGACGCCACATTGGGAGCATCCGCAGAGGTATCCACCGGAAGGTAAAGAGCGTCCGGCGGGCAGGTCGAAAATCCGGCGTTCTTTTCCTGGTTCCACTGCATTGGTGTGCGGGAGCCTGTGCGGAAGTAACCGCCCTCCTTTGTCGGTATCTTCTGATAGCGCATACCGATCTCGTCTCCATAATACAGAAACGGCACGCCTGGCATTGTGAACAGGAACGCGTAAGCGATTTTCAGCTCCCGGTCGTTCAGATTGTATCGCGGGCGAAGCGTGTCATGGTTACAGGTGAACATACTGATGTATCCGTCGTTTTTTGTGGCGGTATATTTTGGCAGGTAATCGCGCAGAAACCGGGTGATGTCTCCCTGTCCGTCCCTGCGAAAAAAGCTGTTATCCTCCCCGCATTCATAATCGCGAAGCAGCGAGTTATAGCCGTTTCCGCGGCGATTCAGATAAAAGTCCATATGGAATCCGGCCTTCAGGGAAGGCTGCGGGTTGCTCCATTCTGAGATGATGGCCGCCTCCGGATATTCTGCATCCAGCATTTCACGAACATTTCTCCAGATTGCGCAGGTGCCGGTTTTGATCTCGTCGTCATTTTTCACCAGGGAGTCTGCCATGTCCACGCGAAAGCCATCGCATCCGTGATCCAGCCAGAAACGCATGACATCCTTCATTGCCTCCCGCGTGGCAATACAGTCCGGATGATCTGCTGGAAGCTGCCATGGCTCTTTGCATTCGAAAAATCCGTAATTCAGTGCGGGCTGAGACTTGAAGAAATTCAGTACATACACGCCGTCCCGCTCACATTCCCCGCCGATGTACGGAAATCCATATGCAGCCTCGAAGCAGCCGTTTGTCCAGATGTAGCGGTTGGAATATTCGTTTTTCTCTGCCTTTCCGCTCAGTTTAAACCAGGTGTGCTCTTCTGAGGTATGACCGGGTACCAGATCCAGCAGCACGTGCATACCGCGGCGATGCGCTTCGCCGAAAAGACGGCACAGGTCATTGTTTGTGCCATACCGCGGCGCGACCTTCTTGTAGTCACGCACATCGTAGCCCGCGTCCTTAAATGGTGAATCAAAGCATGGATTGATCCACAGCGCGTTACAGCCGAGGCCTTTGACGTAATCAAGCTTCTCGATGATTCCATTAAAATCGCCGATCCCGTCTGCGTTGGAGTCATAAAATGACTGCGGATAAATCTCATAAAACACTGCGTCTTTTAACCATTTTGGCATTTTATTCCCTCCATCTTTTTATGAATTATGAAAATTTAAAAATGGATTTCACTACTAAGACGAGATTTTCGTTAACATAAAATATACCACGTCTGTACCTGAAGCGCAAGGGCCTGCAAGATGAACAAAATGTTAAAAAAGAATTGTATTATCCCACGAACATATCCACATCCGTCACGGTCAGTCCCGGATGAAAGGCCAGATTCAGGGCATAGGCAATCAGCTTGCCGGCGTCCTTCACATATTTGTCGATGTTCCGGTGCGTGACAATCAGGCCGTCTCCGGCGTCTACCACGGTGGGAACGCCCACGGCCAGCACTGGTACGCCCAGCAGACGGCGGGACAGCTCCGCCCGGTCGTTTCCGACCCCGGAACCGGGGACGATGCCGCTGTCCGCAAGCTGCACCGTGCGGCAAAGCTTTTCCGAGGAGCGCGCGGCCAACGCGTCTATGACCACAATGGCCTGCGGCGCCACGGCTCCGGCGATGGCGTGGATAAGCTCCGCACTCTCCATGCCAGTGGTGCCAAGCACGCCGGTCTGGCACACGCTGACCGGCCGGAACAGGGAAAAATCCTCCGGCATTTGTGCCTTTAGATGCCGGGTGGCGAGTGTGGAGGCGGTCGTCATCGGGCCAACCGCGTCCGGCGTGATGGCAGGGTTTCCGAGGCCTGCCACCAGGACGCTGTCCTCTGCCCGCAATGGCATAAGCTCCCGGATGCAGTCTGCAAGCAGCTGCACCGCGTGCGGAAAGGAATCCTCCTCCCGATGGAAAAATGTGGTCCCATCCAGGGTGACGTACCGGC
>JAJQHT010000036.1 GCA_021199595.1 Oscillospiraceae bacterium | reverse complement strand
CCAGGTAATCGTTTTTATACAGGGCGTCGAGCTGCTTTTCAAAGGCGGTGATCTCTGTGTCCAGCATTTCCGTGATGCGCTGCTTGGTGGCGGTGATGTTCTCGCCCTCCGTGCCAAGGGAAGCCATGCGGTCATAGGCGTTTAACAGCTGCACGGTGGAGGGGAGGAAATAGCCCTGGAATTTTTTTATCTGAGGGATGTCGCTGGGGTCTTGTATGGCGTCCTGCGCAATCTGATCGGACAGGGTGATAAGCCGTGTAATGCGCTGCCGGACGGCCTCGTCCCCGATGGAGGCGGCAAGGCGCTCCATCTCGCGGCGGGCGGTTTTTGCCTCCGCCAGGATGGCGTCCGCCTCCGTTCCATAGGAAACCGGCTCCTCGGGTTCCTCCTCCTGCTCCGGGACGTATTCAACCACCGGCTTTATCAGCCTGTCGGCAATGAGCCAGGCGGCGGCTGTCACCACGGCGGCGAACAGGAAATGCCAGGCGTTGTATAAGGGGAAGATAAGCGCATACAGCGCATACACTCCTGCGGCGATATAGACGGGAACGGCGCTGCGCCGCTTTATCTCTCGCATAGTATGCCTCCTGCGAATCAAACGATGTCAATATGGGTGCGTACACTTCTACATTCATATTTTATGCTAAAAATCAAACCACGTCAAGATATTTACGAATCTGAAACTGAGTTTGCAGAGCGTTGACTATTTTCCATAATCATGTTAATATAATACAACAGCCGCCTGCGGGTGGCTTTTCAGTCGATATAGTTATGATTGCCCGTCGGATACACAGAAAACAGAAGCAGACAGCGAAATCGCGGGCCTTTTCATGCGATTTATGAAATCATACCCCTTAAGGGGAAACGATAAATTATCTGCCGTGCACGGCGCGGCTGAGCATCTTTGTATAAGGAGCGCTGTATGACAACAGAAAAAATCGCGCCGTCCATCCTGTCGGCTGATTTCACCCGTCTGGGTGATGAAGTGGCGGAGGTGCTGCGGGGTGGGGCTGATTATGTCCATGTGGATGTGATGGACGGCATTTTTGTGCCGAATATCTCCATTGGCGTGCCGGTAGTGGCGAGTCTGCGAAAGGCCTTTCCCTCGGCGTTTTTGGACGTACATCTGATGATAACCCAGCCGGTGCGGTATGTGGGGGCCTTTTGCGGGGCCGGAGCAAGCCTTCTCACCTTCCATGTGGAGGCGGATACGCCGGAGAACATTACCCGCGCCCTCGCGGAAACCAGAGCCTGCGGTGTAAAGACCGGCCTTTCCGTGAAGCCGAACACATATTGGCAGGCGCTGGAGCCTTGGCTGGCGGAGCTGGACATGGCCCTGGTGATGACCGTGGAGCCGGGCTTCGGCGGGCAAAAGTTTATGGCGAACCAAATGCAGAAGGTGTCCGCCCTGCGGGCGCGTCTGGACGAGATAAACCCCGCCTGCGACCTGGAGGTAGACGGCGGCATCGGGCCGGAGACGGCCCCTGTGGCCCTGCGGGCCGGGGCGAATGTCCTTGTGGCGGGCAGCGCCGTCTTTGGGGCTGCTGACCGGGCTGCCCGGATTCAGGCGCTGCGGAACAGGTGAGGGAGCGTTATGTCATTTTTTCCAGCATCCTTTGAGGAATTGATTGACCGCTTCGCGGCCCTTCCTGGCATTGGCCGGAAGAGCGCACAGCGGCTGGCATTTCATGTGCTGGGCCTGCCGGAAGGGGAGGCGGAGGCGTTTGCCCAGGCCATCCTGACCGCGCGGCAGAGCGTCCACACCTGCCCCATCTGCCAGAACCTGACGGACGGGGAGCTTTGTTCCATCTGCGCGGACAGCAAGCGGGATCGCTCCGTGGTCTGCGTCGTGGCGGAGGCCAGGGACGTGGCGAGCCTTGAGCGCAGCCGGGAGTATAACGGCGTCTATCACGTCCTTCACGGCGTTCTGTCCCCCATGAGTCATGTGGGGCCGGACGACATCCGCGTTACCGAGCTTGTAAAGCGTGTGTCGGAGGGAGAGATACAGGAGGTCATTATGGCCACGAACCCCGATACGGAGGGGGACGCCACGGCCATGTATATCTCGCGCCTTCTGAAGCCCTTCGGCGTGCGGGTGACGCGCCTGGCCTATGGCATCCCCGTCGGCTCCAACCTGGAGTTTACGGACGACGCCACCCTGGTGCGAGCCTTGGAGGGCCGCCGGGATATGTGAGCTTTATGACCTTGCAACAGGTCTTGTTTATCGGGAAAAAGGGTATGATTTAACGGGCAGGATAAACCGGCCCGCTGTTATAATGCGTTATTTTTACATAATAAAGGAGTATTGAAATTTGTAATGGCACAAAAACTGAAAATATTTGCGCTTGGCGGTCTGGATGAGATTGGCAAGAATATGTATGTCTATGAGTATGGAAAGGACATCCTGGTCGTGGACTGCGGCATGGGCTTTCCTGATGAGGATATGTATGGCATTGACGTGGTCATTCCGGACATCACCTATCTCGTCCAGAACAAGGACAGGGTGCGGGGCATCGTGCTGACTCATGGCCATGAAGACCATATCGGGGCCATGCCCTATGTGATGAGCAAGCTGGACTGTCCCGTCTATGCCACCCGCCTGACGGCGGGACTGGTGCGCCTTAAGCTGGAGGAGCACCGCCTGGCGGATAAGGTGAAGCTTATCACCCACTCCGCCGGGGACGTGTTCCATGTGGGGTGCTTTACCTGCGAGCTTATCCATGTGAACCATTCCATCCCGGACAGCGTGGCTGTGGCGGTCAAAACGCCCATCGGGACGATCATCCATACCGGCGACTTCAAGATAGACCTGACGCCCATTGAGGGCGGAGTGTTCGACTTCCACCGCTTCTCCCAGCTGGGGGAGGAGGGCGTGCTGGCCCTGTTGTCCGATTCCACCAATGTGGAGCGGCCCGGCTATTCCGACTCGGAGCATCACGTGGGGGAGAGTATGGATAAGCTCTTCCGGGGGTGCGACAAGCGCATCATCGTGACGACCTTTGCCTCCAATATCCACCGCATCCAGCAGGTCATCGACTGCGCCGCCCGCTATAAGCGGAAGGTGGGCATCACGGGGCGCAGCATGGAAAATGCCGTGAAGCTGGCGGTGGAGGAAGGGTATATGTCCGTCCCCAAGGATATTCTGGTGGATATAAACCGCTTGAACGCCCTGCCGCCCTCCAAGGTGGTCATCATTTCCACCGGCAGTCAGGGTGAGAATATGTCCGCCCTGTACCGCATGGCCTTTTCCGAGCATCGGCAGGTGAAGATTACCGCCGGAGACCGGGTCATCATCTCCGCCTCCGCCATTCCCGGCAATGAGCGGACGGTGACGAAGGTCATTGACGAGCTGTTCTGGAAGGGCGCGGAGGTCATCTATGACCGCTCGATGGACATTCATGTCTCCGGCCATGCCTGCCAGATGGAGCAGAAAATCATGCTGGCCCTGACGAAGCCGAAGTATTTCATCCCCGTCCACGGGGAGCACCGTATGTTGTGCCGCCATTCCGAGCTGGCGCAGGAAATGGGCATGGACAGCAGCCATATCGTCATTGCGGGCATTGGCGAGGTCATCGAGCTGACGCCGAAGAAAATACAGAAAAATGGCACCGTTCCCTCTGGCCGTGTGCTGGTGGACGGGACGGATGAAGGCGGCGTGGAGAACATCGTCCTCCGGGATCGTCAGCATCTGGCCCAGGACGGTATGCTGGTGGTGGTCATGACCATGTCCACCCAGGACGGTACCATGATTTCCGACCCGGAAATTATCACCAGAGGCTTTGTCTATGTGAAGGACAATGCGCATCTGATGGAGGAAATGCGCCGGGTAGTGTACGAAAGCATCGAGTCCTGCGAGCGGCAGCATATCACGGACTGGTCTGAAATCAAGGCCAAGGTGAAAACGCAGCTGTCCGGCTACCTCTATAAAGTAACCCGCCGCAGTCCCATGATCGTGCCCGTCATTATGGAGGTATGATTTTTCGGTAAGCCCATGAATATACAGATATTTGGGAAAAACAAGTGCTTCGACACAAAAAAGGCCCAGCGGTATTTCAAGGAGCGGCGGATAAAGTTTCAGTTCGTGGACATTCAGCGCTACGGCATGAGCCGGGGCGAGCTGAACAGCGTGAAAAATGCTGTGGGCATCGACGCCATGAGCAGCGCCCCGGAGGTGACCTATCTGGCCTACGCCGAGGATAAGCTGGAGGCGCTGTATAACGACCCGGAGCTTCTGAACACGCCTCTTGTCCGCAACGGAAAGCAGGCCACCGTCGGCTATTGCCCGGAGGTTTGGAAGACCTGGGAGTAATGCCAAGGGAACAAGAGAGAACGAACAGACAGAAAGGCACAGTATGCAAATCATAGTATTCGGCAGCGGGGCGTGGGGCACGGCCCTGTCCCTGCTGCTGCATGGAAACGGACACCGTGTTACCCTTTGGAGCCGCCGGGAGGAAAAAGCGGCCCTTTTAAGGGGCAAACGAAAAAATCCCTCCCTGGCCGGCGTCCGGCTTCCGGCGGATTTGGAAATCACTGCTGACATAACAGCGGCGGAGCGGGCGGAAATGGTGGTTTTTGTCACCCCGTCCTATGCCCTGCGCCAGACGGCGGAGCTTGCCGCCCCGTACATACGGCCCGGAACCGTCATCGTTTCCGCTACCAAGGGCCTGGAGCCGGAGACGAATCTGCGCATGAGCCAGATTATCCGGCAGGTGGTGGGAAAGGACTGCCCGGTGGCGGTGCTGTCCGGCCCCTCCCATGCGGAGGAGGTCTCCCGCCGGATGGCCACCGGCTGCGTGGCCGCCTGCGAGGATATGGCCACGGCGGAGCTTGTGCAGAGCGTCTTTATGAGCGAGATGTTCCGGGTCTACAGCAGCCGGGACGTAGCCGGTGTGGAGCTGTGCGGGGCCGTGAAAAACATTGTCGCCCTGGGCTGCGGTATTATCGACGGGCTTGCCCTGGGAGATAATGCGAGGGCGCTGTTCATGACCCGCGCCCTCGCGGAAATCAGCGTTCTCTGCAAAAAATATGGGGCCGACCCCGTCACCTGCTACGGACTGGCCGGGATGGGCGACCTGATTGTCACCTGTACCTCCACTCACAGCCGGAATTACCGGGCCGGTCTGTTCATCGGCAAGGGCGCTCCGGCGGAGCAGGCCTTGCAGGAGGTCGGCGCGGTGGTAGAGGGCTACTACGCCGCCCGTAGCATACGGGAGCTTGCCATGAAGCTTGAGGCCGAGACCCCCATCTGCCAGTGCATATATGAAATTCTCTATGAAGCCGCCGACCCGGAAACTGAGCTGCGCGCTCTTATGACCAGAGTAGGAAAAAGCGAAGTCATTTTCTGATTG
>JAJQHT010000027.1:1512-5350 GCA_021199595.1 Oscillospiraceae bacterium | reverse complement strand
GTCATCCGCTTCCGGGACTTCGGCCCCGGCATTCCCCCGGAAGAGCTGCCCTTCGTGAAGAAGAAATTTTATAAGGGCAGCGGCAAGGAGCGCGGCAGCGGCATCGGCCTGTCCGTGTGCGATGAAATCATAACCCGCCACAAGGGCCGTCTGCTGCTGGAAAACGCGACGGACGGACGGACGGGTCTGGTCGTCACCGTTATGCTCCCCGTCATCAGCGAGGAGGAGCTGACCATCGGGTAGAGGGGCGGCTGTTCCGGGAAAGCGCTGCATGAATCGGCGCAAAAGGCCCGGCGTGGCCAATGCCGGATTGGGTCGGAGGTTCCCTAGAAATTTTGTAGAAAATCGGACAAAAATCCCGTCCGGCACTTGCGCTAGGCGGGGTTTTGTTATATAGTATAATGTCGGTGAGATACTCAAAAAAGCAAAATAAGAACGCCCGCTGCGGGCGTATGATATAGATGATATTATAATAAATTAAGACCAAAACCTTGACGGCGCGTTTTTGTGCGCTGACTATTTTCAGAAAGGCGGTATTATGGCAAAAAAAGAATCCCAGGGCTTCCGCACCAGCATTGGCGGCTCGGCCCTGATTGAAGGCATCCTGATGCGGGGGGTGGACAAGCAGTCCATCGTCGTCCGCCAGCAGGATGGCACGATGGCTACGACGGTAGAACCGTTAAACCAGCTCAAGGACAAGCACCCCTTCTGCGGCTGGCCCCTGATACGGGGCGTTGTGAACTTTGTGGACAGCATGATCAAGAGCATGAAGGCGCTGACCTACTCTGCCCAGTTCCTCCCGGAGGAGGAGCAGGAGGAGCCGTCCAAGCTGGATTTGTGGATAGAGAAAAAATTCGGCTCTGAAAAGGCGGAAAAATTTGTCATTGGCCTGGCCCTGGTATTGGGCGTCGCCCTGGCCCTGGCTCTGTTTATCGTGCTGCCCACCGCGCTTGTGTCCCTCATCCCGGCGCTCCGCTCCGGGCATGACGGCCTGCGGACGCTCCTGGAGGGTGTGGTGAAGCTCGTTATCCTGCTGGTATATATGGCGGCGGTGGCCCAGATGAAGGACATCAAGCGGGTGTTCTCCTATCACGGAGCGGAGCATAAGTCCATCTTCTGCTATGAGCATGGCAAGGAGCTGACGGTGGAAAACGTCCGGGAGGAGAGCCGGTTCCATCCCCGCTGCGGCACGAGCTTCCTGCTGGTGGTCATTATTATGAGCATTCTGGTGTTCATTTTGGTGAACTCCTTCCTCCATGTGGACAACGCTCTCCTGCGCATGGTGGTAAAGCTATGCCTGCTGCCGGTGGTGGTGGCCCTGACCTATGAGCTGAACCGCTGGGTGGGGCGGCATGACAATCTGCTGTCCCGCATTCTTTCCTGGCCCGGCAAGCAGCTTCAGCATATCACCACCAACGAACCGGATGACTCCATGATTGAGGTGGCCATCACCGCCCTGAAGCTGGTCATCCCGGAGGAGAAGGGATCGGACGCATGGTAAAAGGTTCTCCGCAATAATATTGCTGGAGCGAAATAAATCAGACAGAGATAAAGATGTGAGCTATGGCAAAGACATATAACGACATTTACATTAACGCCAGGCGGGCGCTGAAGGCCGCTGGGATCGAGGCATATGGGCTGGAGGCGCGGCTTATCGTGTCCCAGGCCAGCGGCAAGACCATGGAGCAGCTGACCCGGGATTTATCCCTTTACGCCACGGACGAGCTTGACCGGCGGGTCAAAGAGCTGGTGGAGCGGCATCTGGCCGGGGAGCCGGTGGCCTATATCACCGGCAGCTGGGAGTTTTACGGCGTCCCCCTGGAGATAACCCGGGACGTGCTGATTCCCCGGACGGACACGGAGATACTGGTGCAGGCGGCCATTCAGCTTTTTGCCGGGCGGAACTCGAATCCAAGGATATTGGATCTCTGCACCGGCTCCGGCTGCATCGGCTGCGCCCTGGCGGTGCATATGCCGGGGGCCAGGCTCGTCCTGGCGGACAACGACCCCATGGCTCTGCGCCTTTGCCGCCGGAACATCGAGAAAAACAAGCTGGAGCTGCGGGCCATATGCGTGGAGGCGGACGCCACGAAAAAGCCCCCCATGCTCCTGGGCCATTTTGACCTTGTTGTGTGCAATCCCCCCTACATCCCCACGGCGGAGCTGGCGGAGCTTGACCCCTCTGTCCGGGACTATGAGCCAGTCGCTGCGCTGGACGGGGGTGAGGACGGCCTGGACGTTATCCGCCCGGTCATCTGTCTGTGGAAACGGGTCTTAAAGCCCGGCGGCTCTCTCATGCTGGAGGTGTGCGAGGGCCAGAGCGAGCCGGTGCAGGAGCTTATGACCGAGGCTGGCTTTGTCCGCACCGGCGCGCTGCAGGACACCAACGGCACCGAGCGCGTGGTTGTAGGACATATATAAAAACATATGCTTTTGTCAAGGACAAGTATAATTTAGAGAGGAACGAAACGCTATGGCGACAAAGAAATCAGCCCTTCCCACGGTAGGCCCGGCGGCGGACAAGAAAAAAGCGCTGGAAACGGCCCTGGCCCAGATTGAAAAGGATTACGGCAAGGGGGCCATCATGCGCCTGGGGGAGGACATCCCCGTAAATGTGGATTCCATCCCCACCGGATCTCTGGGCCTTGACCTCGCCCTGGGCATCGGCGGGGTACCCCGCGGCCGCATTGTGGAGATATACGGCCCGGAGGCCAGCGGCAAGACCACCCTGGCCCTGCATATCGTGGCCTCTGCGCAGAAGCTGGGCGGCGAGGCCGCCTATATTGACGTGGAGCACGCCCTGGAGCCTGCCTATGCGCGGGCCGTGGGGGTGGACATCGACAACCTCCTCATCTCCCAGCCGGACACGGCGGAGCAGGCCCTGCAGATTACCGAGGCGCTGGTGCGCTCCGGCGCCATCGACGTGATTGTGGTGGACTCCGTGGCGGCTCTGCTGCCCCGCAGTGAGCTGGAAGGAGAGATGGGCGATTCCTCCGTGGGCGTGCTGGCCCGGCTGATGAGCCAGGCGCTGCGGAAGCTGGCGGGCATCGTCTCCAAGACGAACTGCATTGTCATCTTCATAAACCAGCTCCGGGAAAAGATTGGTGTCACGTACGGAAACCCGGAAACCACGCCGGGCGGCCGCGCACTGAAATATTATTCTAGCGTCCGTCTGGACGTGCGCCGGATAGAGACGCTGAAATCCGGGGACGAGATGATTGGTAACCGCACCCGGGTCAAAGTCGTGAAAAATAAGGTCGCGCCCCCCTTCAAGGAGGCCCAGTTTGATGTGATATACGGCGAGGGCATCTCCAAGATAGGAGAGATTGTGGATTTGGGCGTCCGCCTGGACATCATCGAGAAGGCCGGGGCCTGGTTCACCTGCTGCGGCGAGCGCATTCAGGGCCGGGAGGGCGTGAAGGACTACCTGACCGCGAACCCGGATAAAGCGGATCAGATCGAGCAGGAGATCCGCGCGAACTATGTGAAGCTCATGAGTCCTCAGGCCGTCCGGGCCGCTAAGGCCGCGGGCCGCGCCATAGACGTGACGGCCGAGGACTTTGACGACGGCGGGGACAGTGAGGAATAATGTCCCGCGATGAGACGGGAGCGGAGAGATATACCGTCCGCTCCGTGCTGAACGATCCGACGGCGGAGGAGCCGAAGCGGAAGAAATCCCCCGCCACGCCCCTGGAGCAGGCAAAAAAGTGGGCCACGGACTACCTCAAGCGCCCCCATTCGGAAAAGGAGCTGCGGGACAGGCTGGCCCAAAAGGGCTGCGCCCAGGAGGACATCGAGACCGTCTGCGCCCTGTGTCTGGACGATGGCTTTCTGGCCG
>JAJQHT010000027.1:0-1502 GCA_021199595.1 Oscillospiraceae bacterium | reverse complement strand
CTGGACGACGCGGACAACGCCGTCATGATCGTCCGTCATTACGCCGCCGGAGGCTATGGGGCGGGGCGGATAAAAACGGAGCTGAACCGCCGGGGCATTCCCAAAGACCTTTGGGATGCGGCCCTGTTGGAGCTGCCGGAGGGGACGGAGAGCATCGACCGCCTCCTGGCCGCAAGGCTCCGGGGCCGGGACGCCTCCGACCGCAAGGAGCGGGAGAAGGCTGCCGCCGCTCTGTTCCGCAAGGGCTACAGCTGGGAGGACATCCGCGCGGCGCTGCGGCGCTATGGGTGCGGCGATGAATAAATTAAAATGCGGCGGGATTGTGTCCCGCCAGACAGGATTATGAAAGTTTGCTTTACCTCGCTTGGCTGCGCCAAGAACTTAATAGATTCCGAACAAATGCTGTCCCTGGTGGTGGAGGCGGGCCATGAGATTGTCTCCGATCCGACAGAGGCAGAGGGGGCAGTGGTGAATACCTGCGCCTTCATTGAGGCTGCCCAGCAGGAGGCCATCGACGCCATTTTGGAGCTGGCGGAGCTGAAAAAGACCGGCTCTCTCCGCCGTCTGGTGGTCACGGGCTGTCTGCCCCAGCGGTATCAGGGGGATATTTTGAAGGAGATCCCGGAGATAGACGCGGTGCTCGGCACCGGCAGCTTCCCCGACGTGGTGGCTGCCCTGGAATCCGAGGAGGAGCACTATGCCCGCTTCCGGGATAAGAGCGCTCCTCTGCCGGAGCTGGACAGGCTGGTCTCCACAGGCCCCGCCTGGGCCTATATCAAGATTGCCGACGGTTGCGACAAGCGCTGCGCCTACTGCGTCATTCCCTCCATCCGGGGGAAATACCGCTCCCGGCCTATGGCGGCTATCCTCCAGGAGGCCCGCGCCCTGGCCGAAGGCGGCATCAAGGAGCTTATCCTGGTGGCCCAGGACGTGACCTGGTACGGCCACGACCTGCGGGACGGGACGAACCTCACCGCGCTTTTGAAGGCGCTTGCGAAAATTCCGGGCATCGCCTGGATTCGGCTGCACTACCTTTATCCCAGCGAGATAACGGACGAGTTGATCGAGGAGATCGCCGCGGAACCAAAAATTGTGAAATACCTGGACATCCCTGTCCAGCACGTGAACGACGACATCCTCCGCCGGATGCGCCGCCCGGAGCGAAAGGAAACGATTACCGCCCTGTTTGACAAGCTCCGCGCCCGGATAGAGGGCGTGGTGCTGCGCACCACGTTTATCGTGGGTTTGCCGGGCGAGGGGCCGGAGGAGTTTCAGGAGGTGATGGATTTTATGCGGGATCCGCGGCTCCCCCGCGCCGGGGTTTTTGCTTTATCTCCGCAGGAGGGCACCGCCGCCGCCGAAATGACCGACCGATGTACCGAGGAGGAGGCGGAGGCCCGCCGCCGCATGGTCATGGAGCTGCAGTGTCAGATTATGGACGACTATGACCGGCAGCAGATTGGGCGGGAATTTCAGGTGCTTTGCCAGGGCCGGGAGGACGG
>JAJQHT010000234.1 GCA_021199595.1 Oscillospiraceae bacterium | reverse complement strand
TAGTTTTTTCTTGCAAACAGTTCAATTTTTCTTTGCTGTGGAAACATCTGCGTTATCCCATCTATGACCTGCTCCGGTTTTTCACTGTGCTTTCCACGATGAACAGATACCAGCTGACGCACATTTCTTGCACCACGCGGAGAAGGGAATCGTCCCTTTTTGAAGGCAAGGACAAATTCGGTTTGTGATAATGTATAACGGCCTGGGTTATGTACCTGCTTATCCCAGACAAAGGCAACTGTTTTGTATTCAAATCCCCATGCTTTTCCCAATTCAATCGAATTTGCAAATTGAGGGCCAGTTGTCCACATAAACAAAATACAATCGTCGGCTGTGATGGAAGCAACATCCAACTCTTTTAGTTCTTTTAATTTCAACGTAGGATACTTAAAATTGGCAGCACTAATAAAAATATTGCGTTCAAACCCAACATTCAATGTTTTAATACTTGATTTGTCATATTGCATCTTACCTCCATAGTCCCATGGAGGGTCGGCATAAATGATATCGTATTTTTCGGCTGGCAGGGGAGGATAAAGCTCTGAAAGGGGATTGATTTTTTTTCGGCGTTTTGCTTCTGGGTTATATTTGGAGTATCCGCTCCCGGCAGGCTTTTCTACACCACTCATCGAGGACGCTCCTTTTTATCGTTTTATATTTATATTATATATCAAATAACTCATCTCGTCAACATCTGATTTGTTACTCATAATCCGTTGACTTAAATACAGCTATAACTATCATAGACATAAGGAGGGATGGAGTATGATTAAAAGGAAATTTGGTGAACGTGTCCGTGAATTGCGCATACGAAAAAATTTAAGCCAAGAAAAGTTTGCACTTCAGATTGATATGGATAGAACCTATCTCGCTTCAGTCGAAAGCGGAAAAAGGAACATTTCGCTTGAGAACATCAATAAAATTGCAAATGGTTTTGGAATTACGCTTTCGGAGTTATTCAAGGGACTGTAAGGAGGGCAAAATATTTTATGGCCACACAGGAACTGCGCAAAAGAGCAAATTGGCAGACCATCAGTGGTGCAAAAGCGTTAAAAGCGGAGGAACTATTTCAAATATCGCTGCAAACTGCTTTAGACGCCGCTTTTCCGGGCGTGTTTCTCGTAGAGCGACATCCACATGAATTTGGAGACATTTATTCTTCTTACCAATTGCCACAAGAAGTGCTGGACAAAATCTATAATATAGATGTGCAGGAAAAGAAAGCAAATGGAAAGCCTAAATATGAATGGGGTATCTCAATGGATTTTGCCATTCGAAATTTGAAAAATGGCAAAATTTTATTTGGGGAGATCAAGCGTCAGGATGGTTGGGTAGAAAACACTTCCATGCAAGCCGGGCGTGGGAATGCACATGAGAGAAGCTGCAAGTATTTTACTCCTGGACTGATGCGGTTGCTGCGAAAAACTGGTGGTCTGTCGGAAGAAATTCTTCCCTTTTGGCTTGTCATTGTTGGGGATATTACAAGAGATCCCCGGCGCAACAGGGAAATTGCATATTGGTTTCAAGAATACACGAAAAATTATTACATGTGGCGTGATACCAATGACATCGGGGATATGCTGGACTTTTTTGAGAATAATCTACTGCCATACTTGATTTAATCTTTGATCTGGGAAATGGCGACCTGTAAAGACATAAAACAAGGAGACGTTGCAACATTTCTGCTGCAACGTCTCCAGCTTGTTCAAATCAGCGCAAATAATGTGCAATCAGTCCTCGTTGTCATCCGTGACCTCGAAGTTGGCCAAATCCTCAGTCTCCTCCGCGTCCTCCGGCTTCTCCAGCACCACGCCGTCCATGGTGATATCCCGCTCGGGGCCGACGATGCAGACGTAGGTCTTGCCCACGCCCAGGTCCACCACGTTGCCGTCCTCATCATAGAACTGATAGGTGTACTTGGCTTTCTCCTTGACCCAGGTGATTTTTTCATACTTCCCGTTACAGGCGAAGTAGCCGCTGCCGGTGCCGGTCAGGTAGACCGCCACATGGTTTTTGGCATCGTTCAGAGCCTCGATTTTGGTCTGGATGACCACCACGTTCTCCACACTGACCTGAGAGCCGGTGGTGCCGTCCACATAGGCGGAGCCGAACTCGCTGACCTTGTAGTTGCCCGCTTCGCTGTCATAGGTGAAGGTGGTGCCCTTGTAGCCGGAGAAACTGACATCAATGGTTTCGGCGGAATCGCCGTTGACCGGGGCGCCGTCCTCCACGAAGTAGTGGACGTATTCGTAATCGTCCTTGTGCTCCAGCCGGATCTCATCGGAGTGCTCCTCCAGGTAGGTCTGGATGTTGTCAGAAGTGGTGAACAGGGTGTGCTCACTGGCATAGCCGGAGGCCAGGCGGCCGCTGTCCCGGTAGAAGATGTCCGCTGTGCGGGTACCCTTGCTCAGGTAGTCCAGGTCCACCAGGCCGTACTTATACATATAATCCTTGATGACGTTGTAGGCGGCGGTGCTGCCTCCGGCGTGGACCAGAATGGAGTCAGCGGCCACGGCCAGCCGGACATAATAGGGGCGGGTGGAGCGGATGCTGCCAATAGCCCCCACGTCGGTCACGTCCTGATACAGGGCCATAATGCGGGTGATACCGCCCTCTTCGGGCACTTCATAGTACACATCCGCCTGGCTGTTGCCGTACTGGGGCAGGGCCTGCTTGATGTTGTTGAGCATAATGGCGATGGGGCGGTTGTTGGAAATGTCCTCCTCGGTGGCCTCGCCGGTCAGGGGGTTGATATAGCTCCAGTCGAAGGGAAGCTCTTCCTCCGGCTCGGATTCGTCCTCTTCCTCCACCACAGGCTCTACTTCCACCACGGATACCTCGGCGGATTCCTCCGGTTCCTCCTCCGCCTGGGCGGTGGCGCAGCTCGCCAGGGCCAGCACCATTGCCAGCGCCAACAGCAGGCTCAGCAGTTTTTTCATAAATGTTCCTCCTTGTTCGTATCATAAAGTTCTTTTCGTTCTCTTTACAGGTCTTTATTGTATCGTATCTCCACCTGTTCGTCAAGGGAAACACCGGGGACAATTCGCAATTTGCAATTAGCAATGTGCAGTGGCGGGGTTATCTCCCTTTGAATAAGCCTTATCAGTAATCCCAGCGAGAAACCCCTCCGGCCGCTATTTAGACACCTTGACCAAAAAAGTGGGGAAACCGGACGGAATATTGGTGGGTGTAATTCACAGAGGTTTCACCTTCGTTTCAGTTTTCCATTGTAAGATATCCTAAGTTAGCGCGTACTACGAAAAATCAGGGTCGCGCACCATTTCCACAGGGGGTATCTCACGGCTCCCGGCGGGGATGGCGCAGAGCGCCCCACAATAGGAGGGATATTCCCATGAAGAAACTTCTCGCGCTTCTGCTCTCCTTCGCCATGGTACTGAGCCTGGCCGCCTGCGGCGACAGCTCGGCCACGGAGGACAGCTCCACACAGGCGGACACATCCGCCGCCACTACCTCCACCGTCTCCGATGCCTCTGACAAAGCGTATATCGAGGAGACGCTGAACCTGGCCAACAACACCGACTACACCTGGAGCTACGACTCTGGCGCGGACGCCTGGGTCATGTCCATCGTCTCCGCCGTGGCCTACCCGGAGATCGAGGACGAGGAGGGCGTGTCCGTCTGCGTTCCCGGCGGGTACGTCACCGGCATCGACACCGACGGGGACGGCACTGCCGACGTGACGGCGGACAGCTACAGCGAAGCGGTCAACGGCAGCTTGGTCATCGACTATGACGCGGAGATCACCAGCACCAACGGTCAGGTTTACACCGCCGCCACCGCCCCGGTGATTTTGAACACCGGTGCGGCAGGCTACAGCTCCTCCACCAACACCCAGGCCGCCACCACCTACGCCGCTGAGGGCTATATCAACGTCGCCTGCGGCAACCGGGGCAAGCAGGACACCGCCACCAATGAGGACGGCGAAACCTACTACACCGGCGACGCGCCCTCCTGCCTGTCCGACCAGAAGGCAGCCACCCGGTTCGTCAAGTACAACATCCTGTTGGGCAACCTGCCCGGCAGCGTGGACTACTTCGTCTCCACCGGTGGCAGCGGCGGCGGCGCACACGCCACCATGTTCGCCGCCACCTCCAACAACTCCGACTTCTACCCCTATCAGGCGGAAGTGGGGGCGGTTGGCTGCTACCTGAACGAGGACGGCAGCTATTCCACCACCGTCACCATCGACGGCGAGGAAGTGGAGCTGTCCGACGGGGCCTGGGGCTGCATCGCCTACAGCGCTATTACGTCCCTCTACGAGGCGGATATGGCTCTAGCCTTTGAGTATTATCTGGATACCGATTACGAATTCGGCTCCGACTTCCAGGCGCAGCTGGCGGAATACCTCTCCGAGTCCTATATGGACTATATCAACGAGCAGGATCTGACCGTGGACGAGGCCGACGTGGGCTTTGACCTGGACGGCGACGGCGAGCTGACCAGCACCGTTTCCCTGACCATCGAGTACGACGAGGAGCTGTACGCCGACACCAACGGCTACGGCGGCAGCTATCTGGACCTCTATCTGGCGGAGTTTGTCTCCAACCTCCAGTGGTATTTGGACAACCTGGACTATGCGGACGGCTGGACCTGGTTTGATGAGGACGGCAACGCCCTCTCCGACGAGGAAGTGGCCGCTATGACCACCGAGGACAAGGCCGCTGCCTTCCTGGAGGGCCGTTACACCGCCAGCTCCGGCGGCGGCAAGACGGGCAACCTGCCCAGCGGCATGAACGGCGCGGCAGACTTCGCGGGCGGCGAGACCGGTCGGGGCAACATGAGTGAGCTGCCCGATGGGGACACCAGCGCTCTGGGCGACATCGACACGGCTGACCTGCCCTCCGGTGGCGGCAGAGGCGGCAACATGGGCGGCGACTTCGACGCCGACAGCAGCAGTCTGCCCAGCGACATGGGCGGCGAGATACCCAGCGACGCGGACGGCGACCTGCCCGACCAGGCCGGCGACGCCGACAGCGCCACCCAGAACGAGAACGTAGACAGCGCAGGCGACACCATGACCGTGGGCACTCCCGACGCGGGCACCACCCAGGCGGCGGGCAGCAGCACCGACTCCGCCAACTACTCCACTTATGAGGAGATGGTGGAGGCTTACGCCGCCGACATCGCGGAAATTGAAGAAGGGGACGAGTACGGCAACAACATCGTCTCCCTGTACAACCCGCTGAACTATATCGGCGACGAGGGGACGGAAAGCCCCGCCTGGACCCGCATCCTCATGGGCGCGTCTGAGGGCGATATGTCCATGTTCACCTCCCTGAACCTCCAGCTGGCCTGGCTGAACAGCGGCACCGACTGCGAAATCGAGTGGCAGTGGGACGGCGGCC
>JAJQHT010000276.1:5042-5410 GCA_021199595.1 Oscillospiraceae bacterium | reverse complement strand
GTCTGATACGCTGCAAACGCAAAAGCCCAGCGCCTATAGATGGCTCATGCTCATCCTGGTCTCTCTGCCGAACTTTGGCACGAACTACGCACAGTTTCAGCTCTCCGCCTTCGCGGCGGAGTTTATGGCGGATTTTGGTCTGACCACCATGCAGTTTTCCGCCGTGACCCTCTCGTTTTCCGTTGTGGCCGGTATCATCGGCGTATGCGGCGGGACGCTGGCTGACCGGCTGGGGACGCGGCGGGTGGCCGTCGTGCTCTGCTTCATCACGGCGGCGGCCGCCCGGGGGGGGCGGCGGTCCCCCAGCGTTTGGGTTTTATTGCGGCTGTGGCGGTTGGGGGGGGGGGGGGGGGGGGGCGGTGACCCGT
>JAJQHT010000276.1:563-5032 GCA_021199595.1 Oscillospiraceae bacterium | reverse complement strand
GCCCTGGGGCGGCTGCTGACCCACAGCTATGGGATATTCTTCCTGCTGAGCCTGTTCGTGGGCTGCGGGCTGGGGGCCGTTCACGCTACCTCCGGCAAAATCATTAACGCCTGGTTTCCCCAAAAGGAGGCAGGTCTTGCCTTCTCCCTTTACTGCGGCATCGGCGCGGCGGGCATTTCCCTGGCCCAGCTTACCAGCACTCTCTATGCCGGCTATCGCCAGGCGCTGCTGGTCTCCGGGCTTGTGCTGCTGCTGGCGGCCGTGATGTGGCTGCTCTTTGGCCGGGACGCGCCGGAGGGCGTATCTATGCCCCCGTCCCAGCCGGTGCTCAAATATATCTCCCGGGTGGCGAGGCTGCGAAACGTGTGGATTATCGCCATCTGCTGCGCCCTGTTCAGCGCGTTTATCTATACGGTTTCCACCCTGCTGCCCACCGTGCTGGCTGATACCCGCGCCATGGATGTGACCCGGGCCAACCGCACTGCCGGTATGCTGAACACGGCGGCCATCGTCGGCTCCGTCGTCGTTCCGGTCATACAGGCCCGGCTTGGAAAATTCCGGCCCATCCGCGCCGCGCCCCTGCCGCTGGCCGGCGTTTTTGGTGTGCCCATCGGGGGGGTTTCGGCAGGCCTCGTTCAGCCTCTGGTGTGTCTGCTGGGCGTTTGCATCAGCGTCGGCTGCGCCTTCTTCATGGCCATCCTGTCAGGACTGCCGGAGGTGGGGGCGGAATATCTCGGCAGCGCCCAGGGCCTTGTTACGCTGGTACAGTATGTCATTGGCGGATTTGTCATCTCGTCCTTTGTGGTTACGCCGCTGGTGGATATTTCCGGAAGCCTTCTTTTTGTGGCTGCCGCCGTTTTGTGTGTCCTGATGGCCGTTGGCGCGCTGCTGCTGCCCGAGACGGGGCAGAAGGCGAAAAAATGAACTGCTTCAGGCGGTCAGCGAACCGCCTGAAGCAGCTTTTTCGTGTATTCCTGCTGAGGATGGTCGTATACCTGCTCCACCGGCCCCTCCTCAATGATGCGGCCCTCCTCCATGACCATGACCCGGTCGCAGATGGAATAGATGACGTTTAGGTCGTGGCTGATGAACAGATAGCTCAAATCCAGCTCCCGCCGGAGTTCCCACAGGAGGTCTAATATCTGCGCCTGGATGGTCACGTCCAGGGCGGAGACCGGCTCGTCTGCCACGATAAATTTTGGCCGCTGTATCAGCGCCACGGCGATGGACACCCGCTGCCGCTGGCCGCCGGAAAGCTCCCTGGGCCGCCGGTCGGCGTATTCCCGCTCCAGGCCCACCCGCTCCAGCATATCCAGCACCCGGCGCTTCCGCTCGGCGGCGTCGTATTTGCCGAAAACCCGCAGGGGTTCCTCCAGTATCCAGCCCACGGTCTTGGCGGGGTTCAGGCTGCTGAAGGGATCCTGAAAGACCATTTGGGGGCGCTTGGTATGGTGGATGATCTGGCCCTGAACCGTTCCTGAGGGCAGCATCCCCAATATGGCCTTGGACAGGGTGGACTTGCCGCAGCCGGATTCCCCTACCAGACCCAGGATCTCTCCCTGGCGCACCTGGAAGGAGACGTTTTCCACGGCCCGGAAGGTACGGCCCCGGCCAAAGACGTTTTTGTCCGTATAGGTGACGGACAGGTCGTTCACTTCCAGCACTGGTTCATTCATGGCGCTTCCTCGTAGGTATGGCGGCGATGAGCCGCTTGGTGTATTCGTCCCAGGGGTGTTGGAACACGTCCTCCGTCCGCCCCCGTTCTACAATCTGTCCCTGGTACATCACCGCCACGCTCTCACACAGGCGGCGCACCACGGATAGGTCGTGGCTTATCAGCAGGATCCCCACGCCGTATTGACGGCTTATATCCCCCAGCAGGGTCAAAATCTGGGCCTGCACCGTCACGTCCAGGGCGGTGGTCGGCTCGTCGCATATGAGGAGCTTGGGGTGTATCACCATGGCGGCGGCGATCATGGCCCGCTGCCGCTGGCCGCCGGAGAGCTGATGGGGGTATTTTTCATAGGCGACAGGAGGCTCCGGCAGGCCCACCTGCTCCATGGCCTCCAGCGCCCTGGCCTTTCGCTCCTGGGGGGAGAGGGCGGTGTGCAGACGCAGCGCCTCCTCCACCTGGCGGCCCACCTTCATCAGGGGGTTCAGGCTGGTCATGGGTTCCTGGAACACCACGCCGATGTCCCGCCCCTGCACGGCCCGCAGCTCCTGCCGGGGGCAGGAGAGCAGATCCCGTCCCTCGAACAGCACCTGGCCGGACAGCTCCACGCCGCTCCGCTCGATCAGGCCGGAGATGGCCATGGCTGTAACGGTCTTGCCGGAGCCGGACTCTCCCACCAGGCCCAGCCGTTCACCGGGGGCCATGGAAAGGCTGACGCCGTCCACAGCCTGGCGGCCTGTGGACAGGAATTTTACTTGCAAATCCTTCAGCTCAAGCATCGTATCGCCCTCCCAATCCGTCGCTCAAAAGACCGAAGCCTAGCACCAGCAGGACGATGGCGAGGCCCACGGACAGGGCGTACCACGGGGCAGACATGAGATAGGTCTGCGCCTCGCTGAGCATACGGCCAAGGCTTGCGTCCGGGGGCTGGACGCCCACGCCCAGATAGCTCATGGACGCCTCTGCCAGCACGGCGTTATTAAAGCCGATGGCCACCGTGGACAGCAGCACCGGCACAATATTCGGCATGATGTGGACGAACAATATCCGCATATCCCCCACGCCCATGAGCTTGGCGCTGCGGACGTAGTCCATGCTTTTCTGCTTTACCACCTCGGAGCGGACGATGCGGGAGAAGCTTGGGATGAACAATATTCCCAGGGCCAGGATGATTTTGTATCTGCCGGAGCCGAACAGGGCGATCAGCACCAGGGCCAGCAGTATGCTGGGGAAGGCGGCGATGGCATCGCAGATCCGCATAAGCACCTCGTCCAGCCAGCCCCCGTAATACCCGGTCAGCCCGCCGATGATCATGCCCACCACCAGGCCGATGGCCACCGTGGCGGCGGCGATAGCGAAGGTGGCCCCGGCCCCCTCCACCACGCGGGAAAAAATGTCCCGGCCAAAGTTATCCGTTCCCAGCAGATGAGAAAGACTGGGACTCTGGAGCTTTGCGGAGCCGTCCATGGCATTCGGGTCATAGGGTGTCCAGAAGGCTCCTATGATGATGATAAGAAGCATGGCGGCGGTTATAATGGCCCCAGCCCGCAGCGTTTTATTTTGTCTTGATGTTATCATATTAGCTTAATCTGACCCGCGGGTCGATGTACTGGGTAACGATGTCCGACAGATAGTTCATAAATACGACTACAAACGCGATTATCACTACGATGCACTGCACCACGGGATAGTCCCGGTTGCTGATGCTGGAAAGGAGCAGCCGTCCCAGGCCCGGCAGGGCGAACACCTGCTCCACGATGATGGAGCCGGCCACGATGTCCGCGAGCGTCATGGCGAGAAAGGTCACCACCGGCAGCAGGGCGTTTCGCAGCACGTGGCCCCGAATGACGCCCCAGCGGGAGTTTCCCCGGCTGTACGCCGTGCGGACATAGTCCTGGCCCATCTGGGCCAGGATGGACGAGCGCAGCAGCTTTGTGACCATGGCCGCCTTGGGAATGGCAATGGCAAGCGCCGGGAAGATCAGATAGCCCAGACAGCCCCAAAAGCTGTCCGAAAAGCTCACAAACGCCCCCGGCACGAAAAGGTTCAGCACAAGTCCGAACAAATATGTAAATAGTATTCCCAGAAAGAACGGCGGAATGGCCATGAACACCTGGTTCATGGCCACAAACGCCCGGTCTGCCCGGCTGCCCTGATAACGGGCCAGCGTGATGCCAAGAGGTATGCTGATTGCCATTACCATCAGCCAGGCCATCAGGGACAGGGCCGCCGTGACGGCGACCTTCCCATTTATGACCTCGCTGACTGGCATGGAATAGCTGTAGCTGGTCCCCATATCCCCGGTGACAAAGCCGGAGAGCCACTTCCAGTAGCGCACGAAGACATTCCCGGTCAGGCCAAGCTCCTCCCGCAGGGATTCCGCCCGCTCCGGCGTATAGTCGGTGCCGAGAATACGGGCGGTAGGATCCCCGGGAATGATTTGGAAGGCCAGGAAGGCCAGCAGGGATATGACAAGCAGGGTGACGAGCAGTACCCCGGTTTTTTTGATTATATAGCGCACTTTTTATCCCATGAGATAGACGGTGGACATATCCATGACGTACAGCGGGTAGAACTCATAGCCGCTCACGTTCGTCTGCATGACCACAAACTCTGCCAAATCCTGAATGTAGACGTTGGCCGCCTGCTCGGTCAGGATGGTCTGGCACTGCTTGAACAGGTCGATCTGGGTGACCTCGTCCACCGTGGCCACCGCTTCGGCGTAGGCCGCGTCGTATTCATCATTATAGAAGCTGATGAAGTTTTTGGCGCTGTCGCTGGTGAAGCGGGAGAGCAT
>JAJQHT010000276.1:0-553 GCA_021199595.1 Oscillospiraceae bacterium | reverse complement strand
AAGCCGTTGATGGTGGCCTGGAAGTTTTTGCCCTGGTATACGTCGGAGTACCAGGTGGAGGCGTCCATCTGCTCGATCTCTGCGGTCACGCCGATCTGCTTGAGCTGCTCCACGATGACCTGGGCGGCGTTCACATGGGGGGTATAGCTGGAGACCACCGCGATGGTGAAGGTGAAGCCGTCCGCATAGCCGGCCTCGGCCAGCAGCTCCTTGGCCTTTTCGATGTCCGTCTCATAGTAGTCGGTGAGGCTGTCGTCGAAGTACTTGGAGAAGGCGGGGTACATACTGCTGCCCAGGGCGGTGCCGTAGCCGTCCCCGGCCAGGTCGATGATCTCATACTTGTCGATGGCGTAGCTCAGCGCCTGCCGGACAAGGATGTTGTCAAACGGCTCTACGGCGTTATTGAGGTACAGCGCCTGCACCAGGTTCATGCTGCCCTCCAGCACGGTCAGGCTGGAAAGCTCCGCCGCCTGGCTTGCGGCCAGATGGGCGGCCAGGGCGATGGCCCCGGACTGGAGGCTCATGACCATGGTCTGGCTGTCCTCGATGACCT
>JAJQHT010000097.1:224-5425 GCA_021199595.1 Oscillospiraceae bacterium | reverse complement strand
CGCCCATCAGCTGAATGACGCGAGGAGAATAGACGGAGGTATCCAGGTCGAAGTAGAACATGAACTCGAAATCCCGGTCGGGGAGAGGACGGCTTTCCAGCTTGGTCATGTTGATGCCCAGCGCGTTTATGCGGGCCATGACCCGATAGAGAGAGCCGGGCTTGTGGTTTATAGTTAACATAATACTTGTGCGATCCGCGCCGGGGAATATCTCAAGGTCTTTGCCGATGCAGATGAAGCGGGTGTAATTGTTGCCCTTGTCCTGAATGCCCTCCGCCAGCGGCTGCAGGCCGTATAGTGCGCCGCAGTCGTGAGAGGCAAGCGCCGCAAGATCCCGGCGGCCGGATTCCGCTACCATCTTTGCGGCCACGGCGGTATTTTCGCACACCGTCACATGAATGCTGGGGTGGGATTTCAGGAAATCCGCGCATTGGGCGATGGCCTGCTCGTGGGAGACAATCTCCTTGATGTCCTCCAGCTTTGCGCCGGGCAGGGCCATCAGATTGTGGTCTACCTTCAGACGCACGGAACGGACGATGCTGAAATTATATTCCATCATCAGGTCATATATCTTGTTGACAGAACCGGCGGTGCTGTTTTCCAGAGGCAGCACCCCATAACGGCAAAAGCCGTTGGCTATGGCGGAGAATACGGCCTCAAAACGGTTTACATAAGATATTGAAGGCTCCCGGAACAGCCTCTGGACGGCAATCTGGGCGAAGGCCCCTTCCACGCCCTGACAGGCCACGGTGGCCTTCTCCGGGAACAGAGGAGGTGTGTCCGCGAGGCCCTGGGCAATGCGGTCGCAGAGGGGGCTTTTCCCCCGTACCAGGGCAGTCTGATAGCTTTGGCTTACGTCCTGGAGGGTGCTGTAAATCACGCCGGCATAATCCTCCAGCTCCTGTCCGGCCTGGGCCTGAAAGCGTGCGCGGGCATCGCGCATACCGGCGGCGTCCGGCAGCAAACCCTCCGCTGCCCGAACCTTGGCAATCTGGCCGCTGACGGCCATACGCTGCGCGAACAGATGGCTCATCTGGCTGTCAATGGCATCAATCTGCTGTTTGAGCTGTTCCAATTCCATGTTGGTTCCCTTTCTTAAAACAAAAAATTTGATTAGACATACAAAAAAGCTGTGCAGTGATTTCTTCACTGCACAGCTTGGGTTGACTTTTCAGCTTGCCGCAGGGGAAATCACTTTTACTTTTTCTTGCAAAAGTAAAAGAAAGTAAATTCCGCGGCAAAGGTGAAGGACATTATCAATAACGCTCCTTATTAAGAGTAGGTCTATCATACCGCCTTTTTCGGCCCCTGTCAACGGGAATTTTCCGAAAATGGAGGAAAAGACTTTGGCTTATTACTTTATTTCAAAAAATCGCTTTTATGCTCCAGCGGACGAAGGGGATACCCAAGCGTTGCCAAATGTGCCACCTTTAATGCTACCAGGTTGACGTCAGTGGACATTGCCCTTGCGATTTGCTCCGCCGTATATCCATAATCGAAGATATAGCTCAGCACTTCCTCGTTGTCCATCAAGATCTCAGCCGCGACAATGTTTGCTTCATACTCCGGCTCCGATTTCATGTCATAGAGCACGAACTCCTGGATAGGGTGGGTCTTTGCCATTTGCCGGTGCAGCTGGTCGTGACCAAGCTCGTGGGCGCAGACAATGCGAAGCATATCCTCGTCTAAATCCTTGTTCAGAAAGATAAAACGGTTGCGTTTAATGACCCGGTACATCCCCTTCAAAGTCCCAAAATCCTCGCAGAACATGATGTTAATGCCAATCTGCGCGGAAATTTCAAAAGGGTCTCTTGTACCGCAGCGCTTCACCAGCCGGTTCCCGACCTGTGATAATTGTTCAGCGTTCATCATACACCTCGATTTGCTCTAACGTATAATTCTGTTCCTGTATGACAAACGCCGGTTACTTTGCGGCAGTCCTTTGCGTCTTCTTTGGAGCATATCGTTTGTTATTTTCCTTGGCAATCCAATAGGCATCGTTTAGAGCCTTCATTGCCCCGTCCAGCGCGTCTTCGCTCAGCTCGCCGCCGGTGAACATCCCTGTGACCTCGCCTACAAGCTCATCTATATCCCGCGCCGCGCGTGCGCCGCCCTTTTCGTGGGCTTCGACAACATAGGTTCCCGCGCTGCCCAGCAGATACTCGGTTGTTGTGTGAAGTGATTCCGCAAGCCTTTGGGCAATCTCCATGTTGGCAGGCTTTCGCGTACCAAGCTCATAATTCTGGATGGTACGGGGAGTAACGCCGGCCCTGGCCGCAAGCTCCGCCTGCGTCATATGCGCCTCTGTTCTTTTTTCTTTCAGTCTGTCTTTGAACGACATAAGAATCCTTCCTTCTGGAAATACGAACACTTGTTCATGAATAAGTGTTGACATATGCGGTATCTCTTGTTATAATAGCCCTGTTGAAGCGAAATTATGTTCGTGTTTGTATATTATCATATAAATCTGTTCGCGTCAACAGTTTCATGAAATTTTGTTCGTCATTGGATAAGCGCTAGGGTGAACAGCGTGAACCGGACGAACCTCGTGCTGCTGACAGAGTGCGGAATGGCATGGCCGTAATTTATTATAGAGAGAGGTGAACCGCTTGACGAACCGCACCTATATTGCCATCGACCTGAAATCGTTCTATGCCTCGGTGGAGTGCATGGAACGCGGGCTTGACCCGCTGACCACCAACCTGGTGGTGGCGGACAAGAGCCGCACGGAAAAAACAATATGCCTTGCGGTGTCGCCGGCGCTGAAAACCTATGGTATCTCCGGCCGTGCCAGACTGTTTGAGGTTGTCCAGCGGGTGAGAGACGTCAACGGGGAGCGACGGCGGCGCGCGCCGGGCGGGGTGCTGACCGGCTCCTCCTGTGACATCCGTGAACTCACCGCTGACCCGTCGCTGGCGCTGGACTACATAGTGGCCATGCCGCAGATGGCACGTTATATACAGTTCAGCACGGAAATTTATCAGATATATCTTCGCTTCATTGCCCCGGAGGACATTCATGTTTACAGCATCGACGAAGTGTTCATGGATGTTACCGATTATTTGCGAACCTATCAGCTCACGCCTCATGCGCTGGCTATGAAGATGATACAGGCCGTTTTAAAGCAAACCGGCATCACGGCCACAGCCGGAATAGGAACAAACCTCTACCTCTGCAAGATTGCCATGGATATTGACGCGAAGCATATTCCTGCCGACAAAGACGGCGTGCGCATTGCGGAGCTGGACGAAATTAGCTATCGGCAAAGGCTGTGGGCGCATCAGCCCATCACTGATTTCTGGCGCGTGGGGCGCGGCTATGCCAAGAGACTTGCGAAGCTGGGGCTTTATACCATGGGCGATATTGCAAGATATAGTCTCAGCGACTGCGGCGAGAGCCGGCTTTACAAGGAGTTTGGCGTTAACGCTGAGCTGCTGATTGACCATGCCTGGGGCTGGGAGCCTTGCCGCATTGCAGACATCAAAGCATACAGACCGGAAAACAACAGCATTAGCTCCGGTCAGGTGCTGCAATCGCCATACGAATTTGAAAAGGCCAAGCTGGTCGTCCGGGAAATGGCCGATGCGCTCTCCATGGATTTGGTGGACAAGGGATTGGAGACCGATCAAATTGTGCTGACCATAGGATATGACGTTGAAAATCTGACCGACCTCCGGCGGCAAAAGACATATAAAGGCGAGGTCACCACCGACCACTACGGCAGAAAAATCCCAAAGCCGGCCCATGGATCCGCAAATCTGGGATGTCAGACATCCTCTACAAGGCTGATTACCAACGCCGTTATGGACTTGTTTGACCGCATTGTTGAACCAAATCTGCTGGTGCGCAGGATGTATGTGGTCGCAAATCACGTCGTTGAAGAGGGTTTGGTCAAACCTGCGGAACCAGAGCAGCTTGACCTGTTCACAGACTATGCCGCCCTGGAGCGGAAGCGAAAAGAGGAACAGAAAACGATGGAAAAGGAAAAGCGTCGCCAGAAAGCGGTTCTTTCCATTTGGGAAAAATACGGGAAGGACGCTCTGCTGAAAGGCATGAATCTGGAAGAAGGGGCCACCGGCAAAGCACGCAACGCACAAATCGGAGGACATAAGGCGTGAAAAAAGAGTACAGCGATATTATCGGCTTGCCTCATCACGTTTCGGAAAATCGTCCGCATATGGCGATGCTCGACCGGGCGGCGCAGTTTTCACCTTTCGCGGCGCTCACCGGCTACGACGCCGCGGTGAAAGAGACTGCGCGGCTGACTGACCAGAGAATAGAGCTGGATGATGAGATGAAGCAGCGTTTGTCGGAGCGGCTAAGTCTGCTCCAGGAAAACCTGGCGGAGACTCCCGTGGTGAAGCTCACCTACTTCGTTCCCGATGCGCGCAAAGAGGGCGGCGCTTACCGCACTGTTACCAGCAGGGTGAAGAGGATAGACGTGTTTCAAAGGCTTGTCGTGCTGAAAGACGGTGCGGACATTCCGATTGATGAAATTGTAGACGTCAGCGGAGCAATGTTCCGCAGCTTAGATGATTCCTATGCCTGAACGACAGAGAGCGGCTCTGCAATGGAGACCGCTTCTCTGTTGTTTTATCATGTGGCGCTGACGGGTGGGTGGAAAAATGTAAAAAAGAATAAATTATTGTCCTTTTCTGACTTGAAAAAATTTCTCTTTCGGCTTTGCGCTTGATGTTCTGTTGACAAAAGTCGCTTACAATATGATTAACAAAGACTACCCACTGTCAAGACATATCGGGAGGAGAGAGGCCGGAGAATCCGCGAAACTCCGGCGCGAGAGGAGCATTTTCATGAACATTCTCTACTGCGGAGATAAAAATATACAGGAAGGGCTGCTGCTGTCCGTCCTTTCCCTTCGCAGGACAGTGCAGGAGGCGCTGCACATCTATGTCCTGACCATGTACTATCAGGAGGGGGAGAAGACCTATCTTCCCATGACTGACCAGGCCATTGCCTTTTTGGATATGCAGGTCAAGGCGGAAAATCGGGACAGCTTTGTGAAAAAGCTGGATATAACAGACCTCTTCGTCGCTGACACGCCGGAGGCGAACCTCAGCACCCGCTTCACGGCAGGGTGTATGCTCCGGCTGTATGCCGACCTGGTGCCGGAGCTGCCGGACAGGCTGCTGTATCTTGACTATGACGTCATATGCCGCCGGGACTGCACGGCGTTTTACGCC
>JAJQHT010000097.1:0-214 GCA_021199595.1 Oscillospiraceae bacterium | reverse complement strand
CTGACCGGGGTGCTGGATTATTATGGCCGATTCTTCTTTCGCAACCGTCCGCTGCACATGGACTATCTCAATTCCGGTGTATTGCTGCTGAATTTGAAGGAGATCCGCAAAACCGGCCTTTTTGAAAAGTGCCGCGCCCGCTGCCGGGAAAAGGAGATGTTCATGCCTGACCAGTCTGCCATCAACAAGCTGTGCGTGCGGAAGAAAATATGCC
>JAJQHT010000174.1 GCA_021199595.1 Oscillospiraceae bacterium | reverse complement strand
GGGTCAAACCAGACGGTTTTCCCTACGGCTAAATCCCGGGCGTTGTACCAGTCGTACAGGAGCTTTCCAGGGTCGCCCTTGGGGCGTTTATAGGTCTGGCCCATAAATGCCACCCCGTCCATTTTGTTCACCTTCCGCACAATGCGGGACAGGGGCGCAGGATTCACGTCTATAGCCTGCCGCCAGCGTTCCAGAGCCGCGCCGTCCATGTTCCACACGCCCAGGCCCCAGTTATAGCTCTCCGCGTGGATGCCGAACCAGTATTGCGGCAAAGAGGTATACAGCTCCGCCGTTACCCCCAGGGAAAACCACAAATGGTCATTATACGGCCCCCGGCCATAGAGCCGTCTCGCGTCCCGGTAGATGCGGGAAATATGCACCTCCGGCGCGAGGCCGGGCATACGTTCCTCCAGCCGGTCGCGCAGCTGCCATGCCAGGGCCTGAACAGGCTGATGGAGACAGCGCTCGTATTCCTCCTTATGAGCTAGAAACCAGGGCTTTTCATTATTAAAGGAAAGGCCCCACAAAAAATCTCTCAGTTCCTTGGGAAAGCCCTCAAAGGGCAGTATCTCTTTTGGTATCGTTCCCATGCTTCCTCACTGTCCATACGTCCCGAACCGCTTGCGCGCCCGGGCCATTTCCTCCGCCGTCAGCAGCACCGGCTCCCGCCCGGCGGCAAGGCAGCGCAGATAGATGTCCGCACAAAATTCCAGCTCCTGCGCCAGCTGAAAGGCGGTGTTCATATCCTTCCCCAAGGCCACAAGACCGTGATTTGCCAAAATCACCGCGTCGCAGCCATCCGCCGCCTCTACGGCAGCCTGTGCAAGCTCCGGCCCGCCAAAGTCACGATAGGGGGCGCAGGGAATCTCATCTCTGCCGGAAAGGGCCACCAGATAGCTCACCGGCGGCAGGGGCAGCCGCAGGCAGGCCAGGGCCGTTATAGCCGGGGAATGGGTATGCACCACTGCACTCCTGTCCGGCCGGGCCTTATAAAACAGCAGGTGCATCGGCGCCTCGGAGGAGGGCTTACGCTGTCCGTCAGCCGTCGTCCCGTCCGGGTTTAAAACGGTCACATCCTCCGGCCTGATGGCATCGTATTCCATGCCGCTGGGACTGACAGCCACAAGGCCCGTCTGCCGCTCATAGACGCTGAGATTTCCCCCTGTGCCAGTGGTCAGGCCGGCGGTGATGAGCTTCCGGCCATAGTCCGCCACCTGGGCGCGCTGAGATTCCAATATCATGGCTGTCCCTCGAAAAAGCGGCGGGGGTTGCCCTCCAAAATCTCTCCAATGTCCGCCTCCGTCATGCCGCCGGCACGGAGCAGGGGCAGGGCCTGGGTATGGACGACAGTGAAATCCTCCACATGGCTCTTGCTCTTTTCCCAACCATCCCAAAAGGCCAGATATACCGCCGCGTCGTGGGACAGGAGGATACGGTCACGATAGCCCAAAGAACAGAGCCAGAGAATATTATCCGCGACGGCCTCGACGGAATTGTCCCTGTCGCAGTGGCCCAGCCGGTCAAAGCCCAGATAGCAGCCGGTTTCCGCCACGGCCTTCAGATAGCCCCGGTCGTTTGTATCCCCGGTGTGGCCCAGGATAATCCGATGGGCGGGAACGTATTTTCCCAGCCGGTCGAAAGCATCCGGCCCCACGCCAAAAGGACTTGCGGTGTGGCAGAATATGGGCATATCCCGTTCCGCCGCTACCTGACCGGTGACAGCCAGCAGCTTCTCCATCAGAGGCGTCACACCCTGGCGCTCCACGGCGCATTTCATGATGCCGCACTGGGCCGCGTCGGCGTACATTAAATCGTGGATTTCCTCCGCGCTGCGCTCCTGTAGCCACGGCTCCTCCTGGAAATAAAAGCCGCAGGAGGCGATGATGTTCAGGCCCGTGGCCTCTGCCGTAGCCCGGATAAGGGACAAATCCCGCCCAAGGTTATAGGGTGTGCCGTCCACAATGGTCTTCACCCCCAGGGCCTGCACCGGGGCAAACGCCTTTTTCGCCATGTCCACCACGGTGTCCGCCTCAAAGAATTTATCCCCAAAGTTCATGCGCATGGACCAGTCGGCGCAGCTTATATGCTCGTGCATCAGCGTCGGGCCAAGCGCCGCCGTGTCAATGGGGCCGAGAATGGATTGTATTTTCATGCTGTGCAAACCTCCCTCTCTTACCAGATTTGAAGCCGGTTGGCTTCCTTCCGCAGCTCCGCCCGGAAATCGGGATGGGCCACGGCGATCAGCTCCTCTACCCGCTGACGGATGGACTTCCCGCGCAGGTGGGCCACGCCGTATTCCGTCACCACCATGTCCACAATGTTCCGCGGAATGGACACCACGCTCCCCGCCGTGAGCTGAGGTACAATGCGGGAGATCGTGCCGCCCTTGGCGGTGGATTGGAGGGCGATAATGCCCCGGCCATTGTTCGCATGGAACGCGCCGTAGGCAAAATCCCAAGCCCCGCCGGTGCCGGAATACTGCTTGCCCATCAGCGTTTCCGAGCATATCTGGCCGGTCAGGTCAATCTCCAGCGCCGTGTTCACGGAAACCATGTTGTCGTTTTTCGCGATATTAAAGGGGTCATTCACATAATGCACCGGCAGCAGCTCCACCATGGGGTTGCCGTTGATATAGTCATACAGGCCCTGATCGCCCCAGGCAAAGGCGGCGATGGAGCGGTTGCGGTAAAACATTTTCCGGCTGTTGTTCACCGCGCCGCACTCCATCAGCTTGCCCATGGCGGAACCGAGCATTTCCGTATAGATGCCCAAATCATGCCGATCCATCAGCCGCTCGGCCACCGCGTCCGGCATACCGCCGATGCCAAGCTGGATGGTATCCCCGTCGTGTATGAGGCTTGCGGCATAGTCCGCAATGGTCTCCTGCACCTGGGTGCGGGGATAAATGGGGGACATGGAGACCTCCCGCTCCCCTTCCACGAAGAAATCCACCTTCTCCGCGGATATGCGGGTGGTGCCGCTGGTATGGGGCAGATTGGGGTTTATCTCCAAAATCACGGTCTCGCAGGTATCAAACAGCTCCAGCTCCATCTGCTGACTCGTGGACATACACACATAACCGTATTTATCCAGGGGCGTGACCGCCCCCACAAAGACGTTGGGGCGCTTTGTCTCATACATGGCCTGGAAGCACATATGCAGGTTGTTCGGCACAAAGCTGACCCGTCCGGTGGAATGGAGCCGCCGCAGGCTCGGGCCATAGAAGATGGAGAGAATGGAAATCACATCCTCCATTCCTTCCATGGTCAGGAAGGGGTATTCCTCCTGGGGGTTGGCAAGCCAAATGGTCACATCCCGAACGCCTCTGTCCCGTATTTCATGGAGACGGCGGAGGAATTCCACCGGCTCATTTCCATAAGCCGCCACCGCAATTACATCCCCAGACTTGATTTTCCCTAAAACATCGTCCATGGAGATGAATTTTGAATCATATAGCTTATATCTGTCCATAAAAAAGCACGTCCTTCATCATAAAAACATTCTTGCGTTTCTATTGTACCATAAAAACCCAGCCGGGAACAACCACCTCAAACAAACTTTGGGGCCGTGTCCAAAAACAATGGCCCTTGCACTGCCCTTTATCTGTCAGTATTTCCCTGTTTCTCCAAAGCAAACAGTTGACGATTTCTCTCCCCCATGTTATAATATTGCAATATTTTTAGCTCCATGTCATTTAGGAGTGGCGCGGGGCGGCGGTTTTCACCGTTATCTCACCAAGAAATAAGAGGTGGTTATCCCCTATGGATGATGGCAGTTGGCTATCGTTCCTGGCTCTCGCCGTGCTGCTGCTCGGCGCGGCCTATTTTGCATTGATGGAGTCCTCCTTTGCCTCCGTCTCCCGTGCCCGCGTCCGCGCCCGTCAGGAAAAGGGCGACGCGCAGGCCGAAAAAGCCCTTTTGATTCTGGATAATTTTGACCGGGCTATTACGACCATACTTATCGGCACAAACATCATTCACCTGTCCGCCGCCGCCATCGTGACCGTGCTTGTCACAAAGCTCTGGGGAACAGGCGCTGTTGTTTGGGGCACGCTCATTACCACCCTGGTTTTATTCTTCGCTGGGGAAATGCTGCCAAAAACCATAGCGCGCAAATACAGCGAGCGGATCTGTCTCAGATTCGCAGGTTCGCTGTGCTTTTTTATGCGCATTTTCACCCCCATTTCCGCCGTACTGACCGCCATCGGTCAGGGTGTGGCAAAGCTTACGCCCGGAAATGAGGAGGAGGTCTCCGTCACGGAGGACGAGCTTTACGACATCATTGAGGACATGACCGACGCCGGAAGCCTGGAGGAAACGCAGGGCGACCTGGTGCAGTCCGCCCTGGAATTTGGAGACGTGACCGTTGACCACGTTCTCACCGCCCGGGTGGATATGGCGGCGGTGGACGCCACCTGGCCGGTGGACAGGGTCATGGACTTTATCCGCTCCCATCGGCACAGCCGCCTGCCCGTATACGACGGGACGGTGGACAACATCATTGGCATTTTGCAGATACGAAAATACATAAAGGTCTGGCTGGAACAGGGAGACAGCGTGGAGCTGCGCAGCCTCCTGGACGAGGCATATTTTGTCCCCGCCGGCACCAATGTTGACGCTCTGCTGCCGGAAATGAGCAAAAAGCGCCTGAACATGGCCATCGTCACCGACGCCTGGGGCGGCACCCTGGGCTTGGTGACGGTGGAGGACATATTGGAGGAGCTTGTTGGCGAAATATGGGACGAGGAGGATGTGGTCGAGGAGCACTTTCAGCCTCTGGGCGGCGGCCGGTATGAGGTGGACGCACAGCTGGATGTGGACGAGGTCTTTGAGCTTCTGGGCTATGAGGATCCGGAGGACAACCCGGAGCTTACCCACAAATCCCTGACAGAGTGGACGCTGGAACAGTTTGAGCTGATGCCTGCCCAGCGGGACAAATTCCTGTATCACGACCTGGAATTTACTGTATCCGACATCTACAAGCACCGCATCCGCAAGCTGATCGTCCGACAGCTTCCCAGCGAGCCGGAGGAAGGGGGTGCAGAGGCATGACTGGTTATATTGTAGCTCTGCTTATATGCGTAGCCCTGTCCGGCTTCTTCTCCGCCTCGGAGATGAGTCTTTCTTCCGCAAACCGCCTCCGGCTGGAAAACGCCGCGGAGGACGGCAGCCGTTCCGCCAAGACCGCCCTGGGGCTTCTGGACAGATTTGAGGACGCCCTGAGCGCCATCCTTATCGGAAACAACCTGGTAAACGTGGCCTCCTCCTCTCTCTGCTCCGTGATTGCTCTGGGCCTGGCCGCCAGCACCGGCGTGCCGGAGGGCGCCTGCGCCACGCTGGCCACGGTCATCGACACCGTCATCATCATCATCTGTGGGGAAACCATCCCCAAGATTCTCGCAAAGAAGAACGCCAATCGCCTGGCCCCCGTTGTTGCCGGGCCGGTGAGGGGATTATC
>JAJQHT010000158.1 GCA_021199595.1 Oscillospiraceae bacterium | reverse complement strand
GGCCTATATATCCTCCTGTGTAGTGGTTGGGGTGCTGCTGCTGATTGCGGCCCTGATTCGGATTTTTGCCATCCCCCGGTTCAAGTATGTGCCGGGAAAATTCCAGCTTTTGATAGAGGAACTAGTGGGTATGTTTGACGGAATGGCAAAGTCCAACAGTCCCCATCGAAACAAGTTTTTGGGGGCCTATATCTTCGCCGCCGGGACATATATTTTTGTGGGAACCATCTTTGAGCTGTTTGGATTCCAGGTGGTTACAACGGATGGGATATCCATTGCCCTGCCGGCGCCGCTGTCCGACATCAACGGGGCCATTGCCATCGGTTGTTTTTCCTATTTGGTCATCCTGTCCGGGGGCATTGCCAGCAACGGCTTCAAGGGCGTGGGGAAGACCCTAAAGGATTTCTCCCTGCCTATCTCCATGAGCTTCCGCCTCTTCGGCGCACTGCTCAGCGGCCTTTTGGTGACGGAGCTGGTGTATTATTACACGGCCCTCAGCTTTGTGCTGCCGGTGGTGGTGGGCGTGCTGTTCACCCTGCTCCACGCGCTGATTCAAAGCTATGTTCTGACCATGCTGACGGCACTGTTCTATGGCGAGGTGTCCGAGCAGTCCGAGAAAAAGCCGAAAGCTAAAAAATCCAAAAAACTGAAAGCATCCCAGGCCGACGGTGCGTCCCAGGCAGCGGCCTGATACCATTGAATTCATACACGCACATTATTTTAATGCTTTGATAAAAACGGAGGTTATATTGATGAAAACCATGAAATCACTGATGAAGATGCTGCCGGTGCTGCTGCTGGCCGTAGTACTGGTGCTGGCGCTGGCCGCTCCCGCCCTGGCGGACGGAGAGGCGGCGGAAACCGCCGCCGAAACGGTGGAGACCACAGATTCCGCTTCTGGGGCCAAGGCTGTGGCTGCGGCCATTGCCATAGGGCTTGCTGCCGCTGCTGGTGCCATTGGCATGGGCATAGCCATTGGCAAGTCTGCGGAGGGCATTTCCCGTCAGCCAGAGGCCACCGGTCAGATCCGTACCAGCTTGATGCTGGGCCTGGTGTTTATCGAGACGGCCATTATCTACGCCCTGATCGTTGCCATCCTTATCATCTTTGTCCTATAATGGGGGACGGGGATAAAATCGGAGAGGAAAGGAGACAGGCATGAACATTCCTCTGAATATTGACTGGCAGCAGATACTGCTGCATCTGTTTAACTTTGTTATCTTGATTGCCGGGCTGTACCTGCTGCTGTATAAGCCGGTGAAGAAATTCATGGATCAGCGCACCGCCCATTACCAGGAAGCGGCGGACGAGGCCGCCGCAAAGCTGGCCCAGGCGGAGGCCATGGAGGCAGAATATCAGGCGAAGCTGGCTGACACGGAGGCGGAGATAAGCGAAAAACGGGCGGAGGCCGAGGCGGCCCTGGCCCGCGAGACCGCAAGCCAGCTCCAGGCGGCCAAAGAGCAGGCGGATAAGCTGATTCCGACGCCCGCGTAACCGCCCAGACGGAGCGGGAGCGCATTGTGGCTGCTGCGCAGAAGGACATTGCGGGCCTGGCCGCCGAGGCCGCGGAAAAGCTGGTGTCCGGGGAGACGGGCTTGGATGGGGCCTATGGCTCCTTCCTGAACGCGGCAAAAGGAGACGGGAGCCATGGGGAGAGATAAAAAAACCATCCCCCAGGAGGACGCGCTTCGAGCCGTGCTTTACAGCGCGGAGCGGCCCAGCCCGGCCCGATGGGAGGAGCTGCTGTCTTTCCTGCAGGAACGGTATGGAAACGCCGTTCTGGAGTGGGTGGAGGACAGCTCCATCCCCGGCGGCTTCCGGCTTGAGGCTGGGGCGGATGTATACAAATGGGATGCGGCGGAGCGGCTGCGTCAGCTCAAGGAAAAATGGACAGCGGCGGTTCAGCAAAGCGACGGGGATGTGATTCCCCTCCTGCGGGAGACCCTGCGGGGCTGGACGCCGGAGGCATTGGCGGAGCAGACCGGCACTGTTTTGACAGTAGGGGACGGCATTGCCACGGTCAGCGGCCTGGATGAAGCAGCCTATGGAGAGATTTTACTGTTCTCCTCCGGCGTGCGCGGCATGGTGCAGGAGCTGCGCCGGGATCATATCGGTTGTATTCTGTTCGGGGATGACCAATATGTTTCCGCCGGCAGTGAAGTCAAACGCACGGGGCGGGAGGCCGGCGTGCCTGTTGGTGAGGGCTTTTTGGGCCGGGTCGTGGACGCTTTGGGCCAGCCCATCGACGGCCTTGGCCCTATCGAGGCCCAGGACTATCTGCCCATGGAAAGCCCCGCCCCTGGCATCATTGACCGCCAGCCGGTGAATACGCCCCTGGAGACCGGCCTTTTGGCCATCGACTCCATGTTCCCCATTGGCCGGGGCCAGCGTGAGCTTATCATCGGCGACCGTCAGACCGGCAAGACAGCCATTGCCCTGGATACCATTCTGAATCAGAAGGGCAAGGATATTATCTGCATCTATGTGGCCATCGGCCAGAAGGCCAGTTCTGTGGCTCAGCTTGCGGAAACGCTGCGCCGCCATGGGGCGATGGATTATTCCATCATTGTAGCGGCTACCGCCAGCGACAGCGCGCCGCTGCAATATATCGCGCCCTATGCGGGATGCACACTGGGCGAGTATTTCATGCGCCAGGGACGGGATGTGCTGATTGTCTATGATGACCTGTCAAAGCACGCGGTCGCATATCGGGCCATGTCCCTGCTGCTGGAGCGTTCCCCTGGCCGTGAAGCTTACCCGGGCGATGTATTCTATCTGCACTCCCGGCTTTTGGAGCGGTCGGCCCATCTCTCTGCCGCCAAGGGCGGCGGAAGCCTGACGGCGCTTCCCATCGTTGAGACACAGGCCGGAGATGTTTCGGCCTATATCCCGACGAATATTATCTCTATCACCGATGGCCAGATATTTTTGGAGAGCGACCTGTTCTTCGCCGGCCAGCGCCCTGCGGTGAACGTGGGCCTCTCCGTCTCCCGTGTGGGCGGGGACGCCCAGACAAAGGCTATGAAATCCGCCGCCGGAACGCTGCGCCTGGAGCTTGCCCAGTACCGGGAGATGGAGGTCTTTACACAGTTTTCCAGCGACCTGGATGACGTGACCCGCCGTCAGCTTACCCATGGGGCGGCGCTGATGGCTCTGCTGCGGCAGGAGCAGTATTGCCCGCTCAGTCAGCATCGGCAGGTGGTTCTGCTGGTGTCCGCTCTGGGCCATTGCCTTCAGGATGTTCCCACCGCCCAAATTACCGCCTGCGCCAAGGGCCTCACGGCCTATGTGGAGGAGCACGCTCCTGCCCTCTGCCGGGAGATAGATGAGACCGGTCAGCTCACGGCGAATAGGCGGCAGGAAATTGAATCGCTTGCAAAAACCTTTGCGTCTGCGGGAAAGTGGTGATGCTCTATGGCAAACACCAAGGAGCTTAAAAACCGCATCCAAAGTGTGAGGGAGACGAAAAAGATTACAAATGCCATGTATCTTATTGCCTCCACAAAAATGCGTAAGGCAAAAAACGACCTTGACCGTACCCGCCCATATTTCAATGCCCTCCGACGGGAGATAAAGCGCATTTTCCGCACGGTTTCGGACGTCGAGAACCGTTATTTTTATCCGGCGGACGGAAGTTCTCTGCCGGAAGGAACCTATGGGGTGCTGGTCATCACGGCGGATAAGGGTTTGGCCGGGGCCTATAACATGAACGTGATAAAGCAGGCGCTTCAGCTTATGCATGACCACCCGGACGTCCGGCTGTTCGTGGTGGGGGAGTATGGCCGCCAGTTTTTTGCCCGGCGGCATATCCCCATCGAGCAGAGCTTTCTCTATACGGCTCAGAACCCTACGCTGGAACGGGCCAGGGAGATAAGCGCCTGTATGCTGGATATGTTCAACGAGGGAAAGCTGTCGAAGATATATGTCATTTATACGGACATGAAAAACAGCCTGACCGAGGAAGCTATCTGCACCCGGCTGGTGCCGTTTCACCGCGCCCACTTCCTCACCGATGAGGACGAGGAGCTGGCAGGATCCCTGGATTTTGCCCCCTCTGTGGAGGCAGTGCTGGATAACGTCATGTATAGCTATGTGGGCGGCTTTATCTACAGCGCCCTGGTGGACAGCTTTTGCAGTGAGCAGAACGCCCGCATGAACGCTATGAGCGCCGCTGGGCGGAACGCGGACGGTATTCTGACAGACCTGTCTGTCCAGTACAACCAGGTGCGGCAGGCCGCCATTACAAACGAGATAACGGAGGTGTCCGCCGGGGCGAAGGCCCAGCGGCAAAAGCACGATAGGGAGGCAAGGAGCCTGTGAACAAGGGAATCATTGCGGAAATATCAGGCCCGGTTGTGGACGTGACGTTCGAGACCGGAGTTCTGCCCAAAATAAAAGAAGCGCTCACCGTTCAGGTGGACGGCGAGGAGCGTGTCATGGAGGTCGCCAAGCATATTGACCGCCAGACCGTTCGCTGCATTATGCTGGCGGAGAGTGAAAAGCTCCGCCGCGGCATGGAGGTGACAGCTGCCGGGACGGGCATCCAGGTGCCGGTGGGCCAATGTACCCTGGGCCGGATGTTCAACGTCCTGGGGCAGCCCATTGACGGCGGCGAACCTGTGCCGGAATCGGCCCCCCGGTGGGAGATACACCGACCCGTGCCGCCCTTTGCGGAGCAGCGTCCCACGGTGGAGCTGCTGGAAACGGGCATCAAGGTCATAGACCTGCTGGGACCGTATCCCAGAGGCGGTAAAATCGGCCTCTTTGGCGGCGCCGGCGTTGGCAAGACTGTGCTGATACAGGAGCTTATCCATAATGTAGCCATGGAGCAGGGCGGCTATTCCGTTTTCACTGGCGTGGGTGAGCGAAGCCGGGAGGGAAACGACCTCTGGCTCGAAATGCAGGAGAGCGGTGTTTTGGATAAGACCGCCCTGGTGTTCGGTCAGATGAATGAAAGTCCCGGCGTTCGTATGCGCGTTGCCCTGTCCGGGCTGACCATGGCGGAGTATTTCCGGGACGAGGAGCACAAGGACGTGCTGCTGTTCATCGACAACATCTTCCGCTTCGTCCAGGCGGGCAGCGAGGTGTCTACACTGCTGGGCCGTATGCCCTCCGCCGTGGGCTATCAACCCACGCTGGCGCAGGAGATGGGCGCGCTCCAGGAGCGCATTACCACCACTAAGAACGGCTCTGTCACCTCTGTCCAGGCGGTGTATGTCCCGGCGGACGACCTGACAGACCCGGCTCCTGCCACGACCTTCACCCATTTGGACGCGACGACGGTTTTGAGCCGGAAGATAGCGGAGCAGGGCCTTTATCCGGCCGTTGACCCGCTTGCCTCCACCTCTCGGATATTGGAGGCGGACATTGTCGGCCAGGAGCATTACCGTGTTGCCCGCCGTGTGCAGGAAATATTGCAGAAATACAACGAGCTTCAGGACATCATCGCTATCCTGGGC
>JAJQHT010000138.1 GCA_021199595.1 Oscillospiraceae bacterium | reverse complement strand
GCAACGAACATGATTCCCGGTTCTGTGCTCCAGCATCAATTTCTTGCGGAGCCTACCAGATTTGAACAGCGAACCGGGTTTGCCATTCCGTGTGAGTTGTCAAGTTGACTTTCCACTTAGGAGGCGGACGCTCTATCCTGCTGAGCTATTGGGGCGTATATGAAATTGAAAATAGAACGATTTCTTTTTGGAAAAGGTGAGCAACTCCAGTAATCTCAGGAGGCTCATACAATGTCCGGCGGAGTCTTGGAACAGGACGGATATATTTTAGACTAAAAGGGGGCCAGTGTCAAGCACTGGCCCGGTTTTCTTTTACTGCTGATAGTGGTGGGCGTCCTGGAGAACCATTTCTTTCACCTTCATCAGACGAACCTTGGTGGAGGATTCGTTTTCCTCCAGCTTCATGGAGATATAGCGGATGTTTTCCTCCAGCTCGGGAATCATGACATATTCCAGGGCATTCACCCGACGGCGGGTTTTTTCGATGTCCTCCGCCAGAAGCTGCATGGTCTTTTCCACCTGGGCCAGCTCCAGCATATCCTCAAATACCTGATACAGTTTGGAGATAGCGTCGTCCAGCTCGCCGCTTGTCTGGGCGAAGCCATAGGGCAGCTGGCCGGTCAGGTCGGTCGCTTGGGTCTTGAAGTCGTATACCGGCACATTCACGCTCATGATATTCTTATAGGATACCCCAAGATCTACCTTCTGGCGGACGTAAAGCAGGCTCTGCTCCAGCATCTCCGGACTCATGACGGCGCTGGCCATGCTCATAGCGGCAAAGGCTTCCGTCAGTCCCTGATCTACCTTTTCACGGAGGGCCTTGTTCCGGCGGACGATGTCCATAAACTGACGCATTTCCTCGTCCCGCTTATCCTTCAGCAGCTTATGCCCCCGGCTGGCTGTGCGCAACCGGCCTTTGAGCTGGTTGAGCACCATCCGGGTAGGGGTCACAGCACTTTTCGGCATAAAATCACCTCGCTTAACGACCTGACGGTCATTCCTCCGCCTGCTTCGGCATATACTTCTCGATTTCCGTGAGCTTCACGCGCTTCAGCTCGCTCCTGGGCAGCAGACTCAGAAGCTCCCAGCCCAGGTCAAGCGTCTCCTCGATGGAACGGTTGGTCTGGTTGCCCTGGTTCACATAGCGCTTTTCAAACTCGTCGGCGAAGTTGGCAAACTTCTTGTCTGTCTCGGACAGCGCGGATTCACCCAGAATCGTCATCAGCTCCTTGGCCTCCTTGCCGGAGGAGTAGGCGGCGAACAGCTGGTTCATGGTGCCGGCGTGATCCTCGCGGGTCTTGCCCTCGCCGATGCCCTTATCCTTCAAACGGGACAGGCTTGGCAGCACGTCCACAGGAGGGATAATGCCCTTGCGGTACAGCTCACGGGAGAGGATGATCTGTCCCTCGGTGATGTAGCCAGTCAGGTCGGGAATGGGGTGGGTCTTGTCGTCCTCCGGCATGGTGAGGATGGGTATCATAGTAATGGAACCCTTCTTCCCTATGCGGCGGCCGGCCCGTTCATACATGGTGGCAAGGTCGGTATACATATAACCGGGATACCCGCGGCGGCCAGGAACTTCTTTCTTGGCGGCGGAAATTTCACGCAGAGCCTCGGCATAGTTTGTGATGTCCGTCATGACGACCAGGACGTGCATATCCTTCTCAAAGGCCAGATATTCGGCGGCGGTCAGGGCCATACGCGGGGTGGAGATGCGCTCCACAGCGGGGTCATTGGCCAGGTTTGAGAACACCACAGTGCGGTCAATAGCGCCGGTCTTTCGGAAGTCGTTAATGAAAAACTCCGATTCCTCAAAGGTAATGCCGATGGCTGCAAACACCACGGCGAAGCTTTCATCCGTGCCTAGAACCTTGGCCTGGCGGACGATTTGGGCGGCCAGCGCCGCATGGGGCAGACCGGAGCCAGAGAAAATCGGCAGCTTCTGGCCGCGAACCAGGGTGTTCAGCCCGTCGATGGTGGAGACGCCGGTCTGGATAAACTCAGCCGGATAGGCCCGGGACGCGGGGTTCATAGGCAGACCGTTAATGTCCTCGTATTTCTCCGGCAGGATGGCGGGGCCGCCGTCGATTGGCTCACCCATGCCATTGAAAACGCGCCCCAGCATATCTTCGGACACGCCGAGCTGGAGGGGATGGCCCAAAAACCGAACCTTGGAGGCGGCCAGGTTAATGCCCTGGGCGCTCTCGAAAAGCTGGACAACAGCAGTGTCGCCGTCTACCTCCAGCACCTTGCAGCGGCGCTTCTCGCCGTTTGGCAGCTCGATTTCCGCCAGCTCGTCATAGGTGACGCCCTCGACATTTTTGACCATCATCAGAGGGCTTGCGATTTCACTTATGGTTTTATATTCCCGAATCACTGCTCCTCACCTCCCGCTGTCAGCGCCTGAATCTGACGCTTCATGTTCTCTTCGATCTGGGCGTATTCGGTCTCGTACTGGCCGGGCAGGATGGTCTTGGCACGGCCAATCTGCTCTCTCGCGGGGATGGTAAACAGCGCCTCCAGCTCCGCGCCCTGCGCCATAGCCTGACGGCACAGCTCATCATATTTCAGTATCAGCCCCAGCAGGCGGAACTGCTTGTCATAGGAAGAATAGGCATCCTCCTCCACGAAGGCGTTCTGCTGCAAAAAGTCCTCGTGAATCATGCGGGCGGTTTCCAGGGTCATCTGATCCTCCGCGCCCAGGGAATCCTTGCCCACCAGGCGGACAATCTCGTTGAGGCTCTCCTCCTCCTGGAGAATGGCCATACTCTTCTCCCGCTGGGCCATGAATCCGGGGAACTCCTTGTCATACCAGTCCTTGAGCGTGTCAAGATACAGGCTGTAGGATGTCAGCCAGTTAATAGCCGGGAAGTGACGGGCATAAGCCAGGGAGCTGTCCAGGCCCCAGAAGACCTTGACGATACGCATGGTCGCCTGAGATACAGGCTCGGAGGTATCGCCGCCCGGAGGGGACACAGCGCCGATGGCCGTAATGGAACCCTGGCGGCTGTCACTGCCGAGGCATTCCACCACGCCGGCCCGTTCGTAATACTGGGCCAAACGGCTTGCAAGGTAGGCAGGATAGCCCTCCTCGCCGGGCATTTCCTCCAAACGGCCGCTCATCTCACGCAGGGCCTCTGCCCAGCGGGAGGTGGAGTCAGCCAAAACTGCCACGTCATAGCCCATATCGCGGAAATACTCCGCGATGGTGATGCCGGTATAGATGCTGGCCTCACGGGCCGCCACCGGCATATCAGAGGTGTTGGCAATCAGCACCGTCCGCTGCATCAGGGATTCCCCGCTGCGGGGGTCTGTCAGTTCCGGGAACTCCATCAGAACGTCTGTCATCTCGTTGCCGCGCTCGCCACAGCCGATGTAGACCACGATATCCACGTCCGACCATTTGGCGAGCTGGTGCTGCACCACGGTCTTGCCGCTGCCAAAGGGGCCGGGAACGGCGGCAGTGCCGCCCTTGGCGATGGGGAACAGCGTGTCTATAACACGCTGGCCGCTATTCATGGGACGGCTGGGGACGTGCTTGCGCTTATAGGGCCGGGCCACGCGGACAGGCCAGCGCTGAATCATATTGACCTCATGGCGGCCGCCCTTGTCATCCTTCACCACGGCCACAGTCTGCTCGATGGTATAGGTTCCGCTCTGAATGGACTCCACCACGCCGGAGACATCAGGGGGAACCATGATTTTATGCAGGACGGCAGCCGTCTCCTGAACTGTGCCAAGCACGTCGCCAGGGGCTACCGTGTCGCCAACGGCGGCCACGGCGGTGAACTCCCACTCCTTCTTGTGGTCAAGGCTCGTCACCTGAACGCCGCGGGTAATGGTATCGCCGGTCAGGGCGCGTATTTCTGTCAGAGGACGCTGGATGCCGTCGTATATACTGGTCAGCAGGCCAGGCCCCAGCTCCACGCTCAAGGGCGCGCCGGTGGTGACAACCTTGGCGCCGGGGCCAAGGCCGGAGGTCTCCTCATAGACCTGGATAGAGGCGCTGTCCCCTTTCATTTGGAGGATCTCGCCAATCAGATGCTGATCGCCCACACGAACCACGTCGGAGACGTTGGCATCCGCCAGACCTTTCGCCACCACCAGCGGGCCGGAAATTTTTGTTATCGTTCCGCTCATGCTTCTACCTTCCTTCGGTATTTGATACTATGCTCGTTAGTCCCATCTTTCGGGGACGGTTTTTATAGGATATTGACTCCTACAGCCCGCTCTACAGCGGTCTCCAGAGCCGACAGGCCCAGTCCCAGGGAGCCACCCTTGCCGGGGATAAGAATAACAGCGGGGACAGGACTGTCCTTGAAGCGGTCAATCTCATCCGCCAGCGGCGCCGCAAGATTCTCCTCCAGATAAATGATAGCGTACTGGTCGGGCTGGTCGGGGCGGGTCATCTGCTTAAAAAGCCTGCGGGCCTCCTCCGGCTCCCGCACGGGAACGGTCTCCAAGCCCAGGGCCTTGAAGCCCATGACCGTGTCAGGGCTTCCCATAACGGCGATTTTATTCATAGCTTTCACGCAACCTTTCCCGCAGGGCTTCGGGGCTGAGGCCGCTCCGCTTGCCCAGCAGCACCATCCGCACCGCCACGATCTCCCCCTCCAGGGAGGCCAGATAGGCCACGGCCACTTCCGGCCCATAGGCTACCAGCTTCGCGTTGGTGAGATAATCCGTCAGCGCATTGTCGCACGCCCGCTCAAAAGCGGCCAGGGGTGCGCCGTCGATGGATTTCTGCCCAAGCTCTGCGCAGGCGGACATGGCCCGGTCAGTAAACAGGCCGGTCACGCCGTCTCCATAGGCATGGCGAAGAAACCGCACCGGGGACACGTTGCCCCCGTCTATCAGGGCCGCTTTCAAAACACTGTCATTCAAATGGCCCCGCACGCACCGCACAGCGCTGCGAAGATTCGCCACGTCGATGGAAAGGCGGACATAGCCGGTGTAAAACCCGGTGGACAGGCCCTCCGTCAGCGTCAGCAGCTCCGCGAAATAGGCTCTGTCAAGCCCCATATCCGCAAGCTGAGGGTCGCCTGTCCGTGCAAGCGTGTTCTTCGCCTGCCGGATGGCGGCGGCCAGGGGGCCGGGTATTCTCTGCCACGAGTCCCCATAGAACGCCTCCGCAAGCACCTGCGGCGCAATCCTTCCGCAAGGAGACAGAAGGCGTTCTCCGTCCTCCGACGCACCCTCGGATTTCACCAGCACCTTGGCGTTGTGGTAATCGTATTTCAGACGGAAGGCCAGCACTAGGTCTTTCTCCGGGCTGAAGCTCTCCATCTCACTGAGAAATGTCTCGCGCCGGGCGGTGAAAGCTTCCTCCATCTGCGCGTCGCTCGCGCCGGTGAGGTCTGGATAGCCGCAGTCGGCCAGGACACGGGCCGCCTCGTCAAAATCCGGGGCATCCACCATCTGCTCAAGCCGCTGGGCAGTTAGGAGCTTTGCCTCACGCGCCCGAATAT
>JAJQHT010000046.1 GCA_021199595.1 Oscillospiraceae bacterium | reverse complement strand
GTTCTCGGCGGCATTCCGGCAATCGAAACGAAGAATTTCTCTGGAGGAAATGCAAATGTCTAAGAAAGTATTGGTGATTTGCACAGGTCCCCGCAAGGGCGGCAATTCCGAAACGCTGGCAGATGAACTTGCCCGCGGCGCAAAAGAGGGCGGAAACGAGGTGGAAAAAGTCTGCCTGTATGACAAAAGCATCGGCTTCTGCAGGGGCTGCCTTTCCTGCCTGCGTACACATCGCTGCATCATTCATGACGATGCAGACGAAATTGCGCAGAAGATGCGTTACGCAGATGTGCTGGTTTTCGCAACCCCGATTTATTATTACGAAATGTGCGGCCAAATGAAGACGATGCTGGATCGGGCGAATCCGCTTTATGATTCAGACTATACCTTCCGGGACGTTTACCTGCTTACCGCCGCCGCGGAAAACGAACCAGAGGTTCCGGCAAGAGCGGAGTCGGGATTACAGGGCTGGATCGAGTGCTTCCCAAAGGCACATTTTGCCGGCACAGTTTTTGCCGGCGGCGTTGATGTGAAGGGCGCGATCCAGGGACATCCTGCCTTGCGGCAGGCATATGATCTGGGCCGAAGCATATAAGAAAATGTGCCAAAAGCGATGGATCGGGTGCCTCCTTCTGTTATGCGTTTTGTTATCTCTGGTCAGCTGTGCCGGTTCACAGGGCGCGAACACAGACGCAGAACGGATTTCTGAAACCTCGGAACCGAAAACATCGGGCAAAGATGAGCGGAACTCGGATGATTGGGAAGCACCAGCAGTGAAGGCTGAATCCACCCAGCAGTAAGCAGAATCGACCGCCAGCACGGAGGAAGCTATGAAACTGAATGTGCTAATCGGCAACATTTTTTTTACAGACTCGCTGGAAGAAAATGAAGCCGTGGACGCCCTTGTTGAAATGATGGAGGACGCTCCTATTGTGATCGAGATGCGTGATTATTCCGGCTTTGAAAAGGTCGGTGCGCTTGGAACCAGCCTTCCCAGCAGCAACAGCCAGACAACAACGCAGGCGGGAGATATTGTCTTATATAACGACAATCAGATTGTGATTTTCTACGGCTCAAACGCCTGGAGTTATACCCGTCTGGGCCATATCGACGACCTGACCGGCTGGGAAGACGCGCTGGGCAGCGGTGATGTAACAGTCATCTTTTCTCTGAATTAAGCGTCAACATATTCTTGCAATAAACTCAAAAAGCGAGGGAATCATTATGGAAGAAAAATTGAATCTGACAACTGAGTGGGACAAGGTTTTTCCGCAGAGCGAGAAGGTGAACCACAGGAAGGTGACGTTCCACAACCGATACGGCATCACCCTGGCGGCTGATCTCTACGAGCCGAAGAATGCGGTTGGGCAGCTCCCCGCCATTGCCGTGTGCGGCCCCTTCGGCGCGGTGAAGGAGCTGTCCTCCGGCCTATATGCGCAGACGATGGCGGAGAAGGACTTTCTGACGATTGCATTTGACCCCTCCTATACCGGCGAGAGCGGCGGGCAGCCCCGTTACATGGCCTCTCCCGACATCAACACGGAGGATTTTATGGCGGCGGTGGATTTCCTGTCCGTGCAGGAAAACGTCGATCCGAACCGCATCGGCATCATCGGCATCTGCGGCTGGGGCGGCATGGCGCTGAACGCAGCGGCGCTGGATACCCGCATCAAAGCGACGGTTGCCTCCACCATGTACGACATGACCCGCGTAAACGCCAACGGCTACTTTGACAGCGAGGACAGCGAGGAGGCCAGATATGAAAAGCGCAAGGCCCTCTGCGCCCAGCGCACCGCCGATTACAAAAACGGCAGCTACGCCCTGGGCGGCGGCGTGGTAGACCCGCTGCCGGAGGACGCGCCGTTTTTCGTGAAGGACTATTACGACTATTATAAGACCAAGCGCGGCTATCACCCCCGCTCCTTAAACTCCAACGGCGGCTGGAACGTGACCGGCTGTCAGTCCTTTATGAATATGCCTATCCTGCAGTACAGCCAGGAAATTCGCAGTGCCGTTCTTATCATTCACGGCGAAAAGGCTCACTCCTGCTATTTCAGCAAGGACGCCTACCAGAAGCTGACCGGCGATAACAAGGAGCTTATGCTCATTCCGGGCGCAGTTCACACAGATCTCTATGACAGAATGGACGTAATCCCGTTTGACAAGATAAGCGAATTTTTTGGCCGCTACCTGGCATAAGAAACACAAAACATGAACCCCCGACACACAGACCGCAAAAGCTGCGGCCATAGGTGCCGGGGTTCGTGTTTTACTGCCCATTCTGCGCCTTGTAGTTTTCTCCCCAATCCCACATGGCGTCCAGGACCGGCTTCAGGCTGTAGCCAAGCGCCGTCAGGGTATATTCCACATGGGGAGGAACCTCAGGAAATACCGTGCGAGTCAAAAGGCCGCTTTCCTCCATCTGGCGCAGCTGCGCCGTCAGCACCTTTTGGGACACATAGCCGATGGATTTTTTCAGCTCTCCAAATCGCTTTGTTCCCGGCATCAGGTCGCGGAGAATCAGCACCTTCCACTTATTGCTGATCAGGGTTAATGTAGTTTCTACGGGACAGGCGGGCAATTCCCTGGCGGGTTTTGCCTGAATGTCTTTTTCCGTTTCCATGACGAATTCCTCCTATAGTTTCCAAAAGGTAACTATGGCACAATATTGTGCTTACTTTACAATTTCTCTGTACACCCTTATTATAGATACAGCAGGAGGGAAATGCAAGATGTTTTCCGGCAAAGCATTTCCCGCATCGCAAAATCTATCATTTGGAGGCAATCATCATGGAGAAAGTCATCGAATTTTTGAACGAGAATCCTGTTCAGTATCTGGCCACGGTTGGCCGCGACGGAAAGGCCAAGTGCCGTCCGTTCATGTTCGCCGGGGAGCTGGAAGGCAAGCTGTGGTTCTGCACCAACAACACCAAGGACGTATACAAGGATATGCAGGAAAACCCGGAGATCGAAATTTCCGTGTCCAGCCCGGCCTATGCCTGGATTCGTCTGCACGGGAAGGCCGTGTTTGAAAACAACATGGCTGCCAAGGAGATGTGCATCCAGAATCCTATCGTGAAGGGCCAGTATCAGACCGCCGACAACCCCATCTTCGAGGTGTTCTACCTGAATAACGCTCATGGCGTGATTGCGGACTTCTCCGGCAACCCGCCTTACGAGTTCTGATTTTCGGCAAAGCACGCAATTTCGGGAGCGCCCGGCGGTCATACTCGCCCGTTGGGCGCTCCCTTATGACAAAATGGAGGTCGATACCATATGAATGGGAACGATTATTTAAAAATGCTGGTGGAGGACATCCACTCCACCACCGTCGCCACCATCGGTTCGGACGGCCATCCCCAGACCCGCGTCATTGAAAAGCATCCCTATATGCAGGATATTTATCCCGGCGATACCCGCTCCGCCCTGGAGGTTTTTCATCTGTCCGAGGCCAGCGGGGAATACTTCGACATCAGCGACCCGGCCCATGTGACAAGGGACAGCATTGTGATCGGTCAGCCGGAGGCGGTGGCAAGCGGTTATTTTGTGGGCGATAAGTGCATTGGCTGCAAGCTGTGCTATTCCGTCTGCCCTCAGAAGTGTATCGACATCTCCTCCAAGCCAGTGGTCATCGACCAGAGCCGCTGTCTCCACTGCGGGCACTGCGCGGAAATCTGCCCGAAGCAGACCATCGAAAAGAGAGGATAACCATGACCCAGAACGAACGCAGAATTTACCTGATTCGCGCGCTTCTCGCAGAGGAGGCGCAGTATCGGGACATGGAAATACCCGCGGACGAACAGCAGCAAAAACAGCTTCTGCGGGCGCTTTTCAACGTGCGGATGCCAGCGCCTGTCAGCGCGGAGTTTCTGGAAATACAGGACGCCTATTTGCAGGAGGAAACCCGGCAGAAAGGGATTACCGACATCGCCGACCTGGCGCCGCTACAGGAGGGCCTCTATCTCTGGCAGGGCGACATTACCACCCTTCGCTGCGGAGCCATCGTCAACGCCGCCAACTCCCAGATGCTCGGCTGCTTCCGCCCCAACCACAGCTGCATCGACAACACGATTCATACCTATGCGGGCGTTCAGCTTCGCGCCGCCTGCGCGGAGCTGATGGAACGGCAGGGACGCGAGGAAGAGACAGGCGGAGCGAAAATAACGTCGGCGTTCAATCTCCCCTGCGATTATGTGCTGCACACCGTCGGCCCTGTCGTCGGCTCCCGGCTCACAGCCGAGGACAGGGAGCTTCTGGCCTCCTGCTATCACTCCTGCCTGGCGCTGGCGGAGCAGAATAAAATTCAAAGCGTCGCCTTCTGCTGCATCTCCACCGGGGTATTTCACTTTCCCAGCGATAAGGCGGCGGAAATCGCGGTCAGCACCGTGAAGGAGTACAGGAAACAAACTCACAGCGAAATCGAGGTAATTTTCAATGTTTTCAAAGACAGCGACCGACAAATCTACCAAAATCTTCTCAGATAATATCGACCGGCTGAAGCATGAGCTGGAAACAGCTGACGCCATTGTTATCGGCGCCGGGGCAGGACTGTCTACCTCCGCAGGAATGCGCTACAGCGGGGAGCGGTTTGAAAAGACCTTTGCGGATTTTCACAGAAAATACGGCATCACTGATATGTATTCCGGCGGGTTCTACTCCTTTGAATGTCTGGAGGAATACTGGGCGTGGTGGTCGCGGAACATCCTGATCAACCGCTATGAGGCGGGCGTTGGAAAGCCTTATGCCGACCTGCTGGAGCTGGTGAAGAACAAGGACTACTTCGTACTGACCACCAACGTAGATCATCAATTCCAGCTTGCGGGATTTGATAAAAAGCGGCTGTTCTATACCCAGGGCGATTATGGCCTGTGGCAATGCTCCAAGCCCTGCCATGACAAAACCTACGACAACGAGGACGCCGTTCGGACAATGGTCGCCGAACAGAAGGACATGAAAATTCCTTCGAAACGGATCCCCCGCTGCCCGGTCTGCGGCGCGCCCATGACCATGAATCTGCGATGCGACGACACATTTGTGGAGGATGCGGGCTGGCACAAGGCGGCGAAGCGCTACAGCGATTTTATCCGGCGGCATGAAGCCATGCACGTTCTGTTTCTAGAGCTTGGCGTGGGAGCGAATACCCCGGTCATCATCAAATACCCCTTCTGGCAGATGACAGCGAAAAATCCGCTGGCTGTATATGCCTGCATTAACCTTGGGGAAGCCTTTTGTCCCCGGGAAATTGCGCCTCAGGCAATCTGTATTGACAATGACATCGGTTCCGTGCTGACAATGCTGGCAGACCAATAAGTACGGCGGAACTGCTTTTATGACAAAAAGCATCGACAGGCTACGATAACCTGTCGATGCTTTTTATCTTGTATGCCGCTTATGCCGCTCGGATATTACCTCCTGGCAAAGCCTTGTATCTTTTAGCCCTGGGTCAGCTTGGCCACCTCGGCAGCCAGGTCGTCCTCGCGCTTTTTAAT
>JAJQHT010000323.1 GCA_021199595.1 Oscillospiraceae bacterium | reverse complement strand
GTCTTGCCAAGGGCCTCCCCCAGCTTCGGCAGGGCCTTCGGCCCCACGAGCAGCAGGACGATGGCCAAAATGACCAGCAGCTCCCAGATTCCAATTTTTCCCATGTCAGTCTCCTCCTTCTGTTGGCTCCCCCTCCGGGACGGCGGGGGGTTCTTCCGCGCTTGTCTGCGCCGGTTTCTCCTCAGCGGCGGGTGGCGCCTCTACGGATTTTTCTATATCCCGGCCCAGGGTTTCCAGCTCCTTTTGCAGGCCCTCCACCTCGTCCCGCAGCTCCTTCAACTCCTCGGCGCCGTCCAGCTCCTCGGTGGTCTCCTGGATGGTCTTTTTCATGGCGCGCACCGCCTTGCCAAGGGAATGGGCCAGCTCCGGCAGCTTGTCCGGCCCTATCACCAGCAAAGCGAGCACCAAAATGACCAGAATCTCTCCGAATCCGATGCGGCTCACGGCCTGTCCCTCCCCTCCCAAAGCGTTCTCTTTTCCCTATCATATCACGCTCTGGTTATCCAGGCAAGAAAAAAACTATAAAATTGATTGCAATATAACAAGCTTTTCTATATAATGGACAGTATGATGAGACGATTTGACCAGCTTTTCAGGGATATTGTGGCCATCCTGCGCCGGGACTATGCCGGATGGGAGGCCCCGGAGGGCTTTGACCCGCAATACTATAACCAGACCATCGGCCAGGCGTGGCACGACGGGCGGCTGGATGCGCTGCTGTTTCTGCGGTACGTCAGCCAGATGCTTGCCTGCACCGGGAACCGCGCCCTGCGCCTTGCGCTTCTGCCCCAAGAGGATTACGAACCCTACAGCCCTGGCTTTTTCACCCGCCGGTATGAGGACAGCCTGGTTGTCACCGCCCTGGCGGGGGAGGAGCGGCTCGCCGTGGGTGACCGCATCACCGCCGTCAACGGCGGCAGTCCAGCCAGCCATCGGGCACACATCCAGAAAAACTTTTTCTATGCCGCCGAAAACGCCCCGGAGCGGGAGGACTGGAACGGCCTGCTGAAAATGGCGGACACTGTCACCGTGAACGGCGAGACCATCCCCCTGGCCCATTATCCCAGGAAAAGCCCCCATCCCGGCCCGGCGGTTCGGCTTCTGGAGGAAGATGTCCTATATCTGCGCCCCCCGGCGCTCAACAGACCGGAGGAGACGCAGGCGCTGGCCGGCAGGCTGGAAAATATATCCTTTCAGGGACTGATTTTAGATATGCGAAACGGGGACGGCAGCTTCGAGGTGGCGTTTTATCCGCTTCTGCCGTGGCTGTGTCGGGAGGATACGTCTCTGACCGAGCTTCTGGGGCCGACGGAGCTGTTTGTGAACTACACGCCCTTAAACTGCGCCCTGAAGGCGGCGGCGCTGGAGAATATCCCCGGCGGGGCTGCGTATGTGTCCGAGCTGCGGGAGAAGGCCGGAAGGGGCTTTATCCTGGAGGACAGCGCCCCGGAGGAGACAATCATCCCCGGACGGGGGCCGAAGCGTATCGCCGTCCTGACCGACACCTGGTGCCGGAGTGCGGGGGAGAGTCTGGTTCTGGCGGCGAAAAACGCCGGGGCGGCGCTGATTGGCCGGGCCACCCTGGGGACGCTGGATTACAGCGGCCCGGTATCCTGCCAGTTGGACGACAGATTCATATTCACCTGGCCCACGGCCATTACAAAAGCGGCCCGGGATGGCCATGGCATGACGGGCGTCGGCATCCAGCCGGATATTTATATTCCCTGGACGCCGGAGGAGTGTACGCGGGACGTGCTCTTGGGCGCGGCTCTGAACTATATACATAAGGGATAAAACAGGAGGAGCAGAACATGGGCAAGGAAAAGAAGGAGAAAAAACAGCTTTCCCGGCGGGAGTTTCTCAAGGGCGCCGGCGCGGTGACAGCGGGAGCGGCGGCGGTCAGCATCCTGGGTATGGGGGCCTTTGCCTCCAACGAGCCGGACGCTGCCACCGGGGCCTCCGTCAGCACCGGCGGCAGCAGCGGGGGCAGCGGAGATACTGCCAGCACCGGCACCACCACGGACGACCGGGTCTATGGCTACAGCGGCCCGGGAGATTGGCTGGGCGAGGCCCCGGAAATTGCGGACAGCGACATCAGCAAGACCCTGGAATGCGACGTGGCCGTTATCGGCCTGGGCCATGCGGGCACTCAGGCGCTGCTGGCGGCGGCGGAGAAGGGCGCCAAGGTCATCGGCGTGGAAAAGCAGACCCAGGACACCCACTCCTGGTTCGGGGAGGATTTTGGCTGCTGGAACTCCCAGGTGCAGGTGGAGCAGGCAGGCTTCGGGCCATACGACCTCGGCGAGGTGGTGGACGAGTTCATCACCCGCGGCGGCGGGCGGGCCTATCCCGACATCGTCCGGCTGTACGTGCAGAACTCCGGCCCCACTATGGATCATATGCTGGAGATTTGCAAGGAGATGGGGGTGGACTCCCGCGTCTACACCTATGACAACACCAGAGACGGCTGGCTCATCATCCAGGCAAACTTCGACTATGACAAATGGGCCTCCGGGGCGGATATATACGACTGTCTGCGCAAGGATTATCCCATCTGGCCCGGCACAAAGACCTGGGCCGCCTCCTGTCAGTTTATGGGGGAATATAACGACACCCAAGTAAACGGCGTGGCCGCAAACTCCAAGATCGGCCTGGTGCAGCAGGCGTGTCTGGATAAGGCCACCAGAGACCTGGGCGCGGAGCTTATATATAACGCCTCCGGCGTGGTGCTGGTGCAGGATTCAAGCAAGGCCGTCACCGGCGTCATCGTCCAGGACAACAGCACCGGGGAATATATCCGCATCAATACCGCCAAGGGCGTGGTCATGGCGGGAGGCGACTATTCCGCCAACGCGGATATGTGCTGGGCGCTGCTCAATGAATACATGGAGCGCAACGAGCGCTCCGGCGGCTCCAAGAGCCGGTTCTATTCCTCCGGGCGGGACGGCTCCTCTGTAAAGATGATGTGCTGGGCTGGAGGCTACATTGAACCGGCCCCCCGCGGCACCATGATTTTAGGCGGCGGCCCCAGCGGCGGGCCGTGGGGCGCGAACTCTATGCTCTGGCTGAACGCGGAGGGCAAGCGCTTCTGCAACGAGGGGAACATCACCGCCGCCCAGACCGCTACCTCCCGCCAGAAGAAAGGCACCGGCTGCCTGGTGACAGACCAGAAATGGTTCAAGGGCGTCTGCGCCAGCGGGCTGGAGCATCAGGGGCCAAACGGAGGCCGCCCCCAGTATTATCAGGACATGATAGACGGCATGAACGCCTTAAAGCCCGGCGGCCGCGCCAACATCATCGGCTGCACCATCGCCGAGCGCATGAGCGGCTCCGTCATGTGCGGGGAGACTTTGGAGGACATCGCCAAAATGGTGGGCTATGACGACGAGGCCACCGCCAATATGCTGGAGGCTGTGGCCCGCTATAACGAGATGTGCTACGCCGGGCAGGACACGGATTTCGGCAAACGGGCGGAGGCCCTGATTCCCGTGGACGAAGGCCCCTATTACGCCTGCACCGGCACTATGGGCAGCTTCACCGCTAGCCCCTCCATGGTCACAATGTCCGGCGTTATGACGGACGCGCGTCTGAACGTCCTGGACGGCAGCATGAATCCCATCAAGGGCCTGTATACCTGCGGCAACTCCCTTGGAGGCCGCTACGGCACCGGCTACTGCACCCCCTGCGCCGGCTCCTCCATCGGCATGGCCGGCACCCACGGCAGGCTCGCGGGGCAGTTCGTGTGCGAGGACAATTAAGATTGCTTAAAAACCGGCAATTTTCCAATTTTCGCCATGCTGCGCCGCCGCGCATATTCCGCTGACGGCGGCGCAAACTACTCCTGATAAGTTCAGCGTCGGTCTGGAGCAAGGCTGACATCCGGGCGGGCGCGGGATCAAAAGGAGTCATTTTCATGGTCATTGACAGAATTGCCCTGATACTCGCCATTATCGGCGGGCTGAACTGGGGCAGCATCGGCCTGTTTCGATTCGATATTGTGGCGTGGATTTTCGGCGGGCAGACCGCCGCAGTCTCCCGGGTGATCTATACGCTGGTGGGCCTCGCGGCGCTGTGGTGCATTTCCCTGCTGTTCCGCGCCCGCGACGAGGCGGACGAGGAGGCGTGATCCCCAGCGGGATCGGGCAAAAAGCCGCAGAGGGCAGCATCAAAACCGCTGTTTTGATGCTGCCCTCCCTATTTCCAACGCTGTTTTCCGGGCAGGTCGGGAAAATATGGAACAGCCCCTTGCAACAGGTCATTGTTCTGGTATAAAATAAATACATACTATAACTACGGGAGAAGAACTATGGCCGGTGAGAGTCTGATAAACGATTATACCTCCGGCCCGGTGGCAAAGCAGCTGCTGGGCTTTGCCTGGCCCTTTATGGTGTCGAATCTGCTGCAAACCGCCTATAACCTGGTGGATATGATGGTGGTGGGCCGGTTCGTGGGAGCCGCCGGGCTTTCCGCCGTCAGCGTGGGGGCCGACCTGCTGCATTTTTATACCTTCATCGGCATGGGCTTCTGTAATGCCGGGCAGGTCATCATCAGTCAATATGTAGGTCTGGGCGACAGAAAGGGCCTTTCAAAGATTGTTGGCACCATGTTCACCTTTATCCTGGGACTGAGCCTCGTGGTCTCCGCCGCAGGGCTTATAGGCGTGGACGCCATCATGAGCTGGCTGAACGTACCAGCGGAGGCGCTGGATTCCTGCCGGGCTTATACGATATGCTGCACGGCGGGGCTGTTTTTCAGCTTTGGCTATGTGATGGTGGCCTCCATCCTACGGGGCATGGGAGACGCCAAACGGCCCCTGATATTTGTGGCGATTGCCTCGGTGCTGAATGTGGTGCTGGATTTGCTGCTCGTGTCTCATGGAATGGGAACATTTGGGGCGGCCCTGGCCACGGTCATTGCCCAGGGAGTCAGCTTTGTGTTTTCCGTCGCATATCTATGGCGGCGGCGGGAGCGCCTCGGCTTCGATTTCCAGCTGAGAGACCTGCTCCCCGACCGGCGGAACCTCTGGCTGCTGCTGAAGCTGGGAATCCCCATGATGATTCAGACCTGTGCTATCAGCGTTTCCACTCTGTTCGTTTCCAGCCGTATCAACACCTATGGCGTGACGGTCTCCGCTGTCACCGGGGTCGGCTCCAAGCTGTCCGCCATCGCCAGCATCGTCACGCTGGCGCTCAGCCAGGCGGGAGCCACCATGGTCGGCCAGAACTTTGCCGCACGGAAGCCGGAGCGGGTGCAGAAAACCCTGATAACAGCCATTCTGCTGGGCGGCGTCTTCGCCGCCGTGCTGTCCGCCGTCATGATACTCTGGCCGGAGCAGGTATTCGCCCTGTTCAACGACGACGCGGAGGTGCTGGCCATGAGCCACGCCTATGTGGCCATCGCGGTTTTGAATTTCTTCGGCTGGGCCTGCCGTGGGCCAAGCACCGCCCTTTGCAACGGCATGGGCTTTCCCGTCATGAATTTCATTCTGGGCCTGGTGGACGGGGTGGTCATGCGCGTCGGCCTGTGCCTGCTGCTGGGAGA
>JAJQHT010000329.1 GCA_021199595.1 Oscillospiraceae bacterium | reverse complement strand
GGTAATCCGTTCCACTGCCCACTTAATTTTGGAGTTTTCACAACGCGGGGGTTTTGCAAATGCCTCAAATCTTTAAGGTCGGTTCTTATACCGTTTTCTTCTGGGCCAACGAAAACGAGCCGCTGGAACCGATTCATGTCCATGTTGCAGAGAAAGCCAGTCCTAACGCAACGAAGATATGGATTACCTCAAAGGGAAAATGCTATCTATGCCACAACAAGTCACAGATTCCTGACCGAACGCTTAGAGATTTGATGCGGGTCATCGAAGCCCGCAGCGAGGAAATACAGGCCAGATGGTTGGATTTCTTCGGGGAAATTTCCTATTATTGCTGAACGGGATACTCCGAAGCGCGGCGATTGCCATATAATAAACACCCTTTCCCGGTTGACATTTTTTGCAGAAGTATGTAATCTGTATCTGTTAGCCTTTGGAAAGGGTGTTTTTTATGAAAAAATATGATATTGCTATCCTGGCCGCCGGGGTGTTCTGGGGGGTTATCGGGCTGTTCACCCGGCAGCTGGAGGCAGTGGGGATAACTTCCTCCGGCGTTTTGATTATTCGCTCGAGCGGATGCGGGATATTGTTTCTTCTTTGCGCGCTGTGCAAGGATCCGAAGCTGCTGAAAATCCATTGGAAGGACGCATGGCTGTTTTTCTGCTTCGGGATTCTGTCCACTCTTTTTTTCACCTATTGCTATTACCAGTCCATCGCCCTGAGCAGTCTGTCCGCCGCCTGCACGCTGATGTATTCCGCGCCGGTGTTCGTCATGGTCATCAGTCTCTTTGTATTCCATGAGCGGTTCACTCGGCGCAAGCTGGCGGCGCTGCTGTGCGCGGTGGTGGGATGCTGTCTGGTCTCCGGCGTGCTGGAGGGGGACTCCCAGCTCAGCACTGCCGGGGTAATATACGGCCTGCTGGCCGGGATCGGCTACGCCTTTTACAGCATCTGCTCCAAGAGCCTGTCAAACCGGGGGTATCATGTGTTCACCATCAACGCCTATGGCTGGTGTCTTTGCGCCATCGGCGGGCTGATTCTCTGGGGCGTCAGCCCCGCCGCCCCGGTGTTTGAAAGCGGCCGCAATATGCTGACCGGGCTGGGACTTATCGTCATATCCGGCTTTCTGCCGGCGCTGCTGTACTGCTGGGGCCTGCAAAGCGAGGAGGCCGGCAAGGGGGCGGTGATGGCCTCCGTGGAGCCGGTGGTTGCCTCTGTTTTGGGCTTCGCCGTGTTTGGGGAGACTCCCACGCTGCTGGGCGTCATCGGCATTGCCCTTGTCCTGGGGGCCGTGATTGTGCTGAATACCGGTCATCAAACGCCGCAGTCAGCGGCAGAAGCGGCAAGTCCCCTGACCGGCCACGTCGGGGTGAGATAAATACTGATACAAAACTGCGCCCCTGCACTCGGTTCGTTTGGCCGAATGCAGGGGCGTGCTGTGCAGAGGCTTAATTAATCTTTAGTGTTTCCCATAGGGTGTTAATATAATCCAGCAGCTCGTCACTGAGGTTGCGGTAGGCGTACTGGTTATACAGGGCGGAGAAGCTCTCCATTTCCGGGTAGAGAATCTCCATGGCCTCCTGGCCCATCTCGTCAATGTAGTCCTCGTTTTCATAGACCAGGCTGTTGGGGGAGGCGTACCAGATATACTCCGCGTTGGCAATCGCGGCCTCCTGGGAGAGCATATAGTTTATAAAGATCTCCGCCAGCTCCTGGTTCTGGCAGCAGGTGGGGATGCACATGGCGTCCACGAAGTAATTCGTCCGCTCCGGGTAATAGAACTGCAAATCCACCGTATCCGCCTGGGCGTCCGCCATGGTGAAGTAGTCCCCGGCGTAGTAGGCGGCAATGGCGGCTTCTCCGGATTCCATCATGTTGTATATCTCGTCCATGACGTAGCTCTTCACTAGGCTCCGCTGGGCGAGCAGCTCGGCCAGGGCGGTGTCCCATACGGCGGTGTCCGTGCTGTTTACGTCCAGCCCCAGGCTGTACATGGCCGTGCCGAAAGCGTCCCGGGAGTTATTAAACTGGAGAATCTGCCCGGCATATTTTTCGTTCCACATCAGATCCCAGGAGCCGGTGTCCTCCTCGTCCACCACGTTGGCGTCGTAGATAATGCCCACAATGCCATAGGTATAGGGGACGGAATAGAGGTTATCCGGGTCATAGTAGAGGCCGCGGAAGTCCTCCCCAATGTATTCATAGTTGGGAATATTGTCAAAATCCAGGGGCAGGAGCATATCCTCCTCAATCATGCGGGCTATCATATAATCCGAGGGGATAATCACGTCATAGCTGACTGCGCCGGAGGCAAGCTTTGCGTACATATCCTCATTGCTGGCGAAGGTGGTGTAGTTGACCTTGACCTTCTGACCGTATTCCGCCTCGTACCAGTCCTCAAACTCCTCGATCACGTCCATGGAGCCTTCCGAGCCGTCGGAAATGTACTCGCCCCAGTTGTATACGTTCAGCACCAGGGCGTCCCCGTCGTGGAGCGACGCGACGGCGACAATAACGGCAATCAGTGCCGCGGCCCCGCCGCAGGTATACAGGAGCTTTCTCGTCCGGGCGGACATGGGCATTTTGGCCTTTTCGGCCCGTTTGGCCGCCCGTATGGCGCGCCGCGCGGCACGCTTGGCCCGACGTGCGGCCCGGAGGCGCCGGCCGTCCTCGCTGTCCGCAAGGTTCGATAGCAGAAGAAGCGCCAGAATGACGAAAAAGGTGATGGTGGCAAGGGCGTACATCTTCGGCGTGACAGTCTTTTTCGTCATGTTGTATATGCGGATGGGCAGAGTCTGGAAGCCGTTGCCGGTGGTGAAGTAGCTGATGACGAAATCATCCAGGGACAGGGTGAAGGACATGATAAGCCCGGTGGTGATGCCGGGCATAAGCTCCGGCAGCTCCGCCTTCCAGAAAGCCCGCCAGGGGGTGCAGCCCAGATCCATGGCCGCCTCTGGCAGCGCCGGATCCATCTGCTGAAGCTTTGGCAGCACCTGTACAATCACATCGGGCAGCCAGAAGTTGAAATGGGAAATCAGCAGTGTGCCGAAGTTCAGGCTGTTGGCAAAGCCGAAAAGCTGACTGACGAACACAAACATGAACATCATGGAGATGCCGGTGATGATATCCGGGTTCACCATGGGGATGTTAGTGGTCACGTCCAGCGCGGCCCGGACGTAGCGGTTGCGGAGCTTGTCGATGCCCACGGCGGCGGCGGTGCCCATAGTGGTAGCAATCACCGAGGCGCAGACGGCCAGAATCAGGGTGTTTTTCACCGAGGCCAGGGTGTCCCCGTCGTGTAACAGCTCCACATACCACTTAAAGGAGAAGCCGGAAAAGACGGACAGGCTCCGGGAGGCGTTAAACGAGAATATCAGCATGATGACGATGGGCGCGAACAGGAACACGAACATCAGCGTGGTAAAGATTTTCGATGACAGCTTCATATCATGTTCCTCCGTAGACCTTTTTATTGGTCAGCCGGCGCATGAGCATCATGGCCGCCAGCAGCAGCACCATCAGGATGAAGGCGATGGCTGCGGCGAAGTGCAGGTTGTTGGCGGTGTACTGCCCCTCGATCGCGTCGCCGATGAGGAAGAACTTGCCGTCGCCCAGCTTTTGGGAGATATAGAAGGTGCTGACCGAGGGGATGAGCACCATGGTGATGCCGTTGATGACGCCGGGCATGGACAGGGGCAGCACCACCCGGCGCAGCACCCCGCCGCCGGAGCAGCCCAGGTCGCGGGCGGCCTCCAGGAGCCGGTCGTCCATCTTCGCCATGACGGAATAAATGGGCATGACCATATAGGGCAGGTAGTCGTAAACCATGCCGATGACCACGGCGGTCTCCGTGCCGATGATGTGTACCGTGCCGAGGCCCAGAGCGTTCAGGAGATTATTGAGAATGCCCGTATCCTGCAAAATGGTCATCCAGGCATAGGTGCGGATAAGGAAGTTCATCCACATGGGGATCATGATGAAGGTCATCATGATTTTCTGGGCCTTGGAGGAGGCGCGGGAGATGATATAGGCCAGTGGATACCCCAGCAGCAGGCAGACCACGGTGGAGATAATCGCCAGCTTCAGGGAGCGCCACAGGATAAGAAGATAGGTGTGTACCGTGCCGGAGCCTTCCACCACGGAGGTGGCGGTGAAGAACTTCGTGATATTTTCCGTTGTGAACGCAAAGCTGTCGTCCGTAAAGGCGTAGTAGGCGGTGAAAACCAGCGGCACCAGAATAAACAAAACCGCCCACACCTCATAAGGGCCTCTTGTCAGCAGGCCCACCAGCCGCTCCCGGCGGCGCGTTGCGGTTCCTCTCATTCGTCCGGCTCGCTTTCCACGTCGGACAGCTCGTCCAGCTCGTTGGAGAAGGAGGAATAGTCCCCGTACAGCCCGGAGTATTCGCTCTTTTTCATAATATGTATGGCGTCCGGCTCGATATAAAGGCCGATGCGCTCGTCCACGTCCACAAAGTCCGTGGTCTGGATCATCCACTTGAAGCCGCCGATGTCCACGATGACCTCATAATGCACACCCATGAACGTGACGGAGGTGACGACGCCGGTGAGCATTCCCTTTTCCGGCGGGACGATGTCCACGTCCTCCGGGCGAACCACCACGTCCACCGGCTCGTTTTTCCCGAAGCCCTTATCCACGCACACAAAGGTCTGCCCGGAGAAGGAGACGGAGAGATCGTCCAGCATCATGCCGTCCAGGATATTGGACTCCCCAATGAAATCCGCCACAAAGGCGTTTTTCGGCTCGTTATACACGTCCACGCTGGTGCCTATCTGCTGAATCTTCCCCTCGGACATGACCACGATGGTATCCGACATGGACAGCGCCTCCTCCTGGTCGTGGGTGACGAACACGAAGGTGATGCCCGTGGCCTTCTGAATGTTTTTCAGCTCCTGCTGCATATCCTTGCGCAGCTTTAAGTCCAGCGCCGCCAAAGGCTCGTCCAGGAGAAGCACCTGGGGATGGCTGATCAGCGCCCGTGCGATGGCCACCCGCTGCTGCTGGCCACCGGAGAGACGGGTAACGTTCCGGCGCTCAAAGCCCTTGAGGGCCACCATGGAGAGCATATTTTCTACCCGCTCCTGTATCTCGTCCTCGGCCACCTTCTGCTCCCGCAAAGGGAAGGCCACGTTTTCAAACACGTTCAGATGGGGAAACAGGGCGTACCGCTGAAACACGGTGTTCACGTTCCGCTTGTGCGGCGGCACATCGTTGATGCGCTGGCCCATGAACAGGATGTCTCCGGCGTCCGGCGTCTCAAACCCGCCAATCAGCCGCAGCGTGGTGGTTTTGCCGCAGCCGGAGGGGCCAAGCAGCGTGATAAATTCGTTGTCGTAGATGTCCAGGCTGATGTTGTCCAGCACTGTCTCCCCGTCGAAGGACTTGGTGACGCCCTTCAGCTCGATGATTTTTTTCATACTTATCCCTCTCTTTGCAATGCGCGCGGAAAACGCAAAAACGGCGTATGCCGAAGCATACGCCGCTTGTAAAAATCGGGCTGCCGCCCCCGCCGCAAATATTCCCACGGCAGGAGATCCCAATGGGTTTGAGAG
>JAJQHT010000096.1 GCA_021199595.1 Oscillospiraceae bacterium | reverse complement strand
CAAACCGAACAAGCCCTGGTGCGAACTGAGGAGATAAAATATGCCGGTAATAACCCTTATGGGGGAGGACGAGGAAAAAATCGCCCGGTTCCTGGAGCTGGAGCTACAGCACGAGGGCTACCGGGTGGACAAGGCCTTTGATGGCCGGACGGGCCTGGAAAAAGCCCAGAACGGGCATTATGACCTGATGCTCCTGGATGTAATGCTGCCGGGGCTGAACGGGCTGGAGGTGCTGCGCCGTCTGCGGAGCGATTCCGATTTGCCTGTCATCCTTCTGACGGCGCGGGACTCCGTCATGGATAAGGTCAGCGGCCTGGACATGGGGGCCAACGACTATATCACCAAGCCCTTTTCCATCGAGGAGCTGCTGGCCCGCATCCGGGCGGTGTTCCGCATGGAGGCCAAGGCCGCCGGGCAGAAGCCGCCGGAGGCCCTCACCTGCGGGGCGCTGACCCTGGATCCCGCCCGCCATACAGTGCGGTATGGAACGGAGCCGGTGAACCTGACCTTCAAGGAGTTCCTCCTGCTGCAAACCCTGATGGAGAGTCCGGGCATCGTTCTCAGCAGGGACGTGCTGATGGAAAAGGTCTGGGGCTACGACTATATGGGGGAGACGAACGTGGTGGACGTGTACATCCGTTACCTCCGCCAGAAGATAGACGACGCCTTTGGGGTCAAGCTTATCCATACCGTACGGGGCGTGGGCTACGTTTTGAAGGATAAGGAGCCATGAGGGCCGCAAGAGAGGCACGGGTCAGGGCGCGGGCGGAGCGGGAGGCCCGGAAAGCAGAAGCCAAGAGAGCTGTGAAGGAGGCCAAACGTCAAAAGCGGCAGCGGCGGGAGGCCCATCGAAGCGGTGGCCGCACGAACTCCATCGCCCGGCGCATTGCCTGGAGTTTGCAATGGAAAAAGCTGTGGGCTATCCTGTGGCAGTCCCTTGTTATCGGGGCGGTGGCGGTTGCCGTTTGGTGCGCCGCCCTGGAGGTGGGTACTCTGGATCATTTGGCCAGGGGCTACCGTTATTTTGAGTTGGGGTCGGTCAGCCTTGGTGTTGCCGCCAATGATGAAACAATCTATGATTATCAGTCCGACAGCCCCTGGGCGACACAGCCCTTCTGGACGTGCGTGAAGGCCCAGCTTCAGGGGGAGAATATATTCTCGGACATCATTGTGTATAGCTTTGGCGACCAGGATTTTTCTGCCGCTGACACCGAGGAGTGGGACGAGGCCCTGAACCATACGGTGAACATGGGCGGGTTCTTCTTCTGGCTGTGCTTTGCCCTGGGGGCGGAAATGCTGCTGCGGCTGGTGATATGGCTGCTGTCCGCTCCCGGTGCCACCCGGCGGATTCGGAAATACCTGCGCCCCATCGACGACATTGCTCAGGTGACGGAGAGCATTTCCGCCTCCGGCTTCGATGTGAGCAAATTCCAGTCCTTAGAGGAGGCCATCGACCACCTGAACGGCACCTCCCCGGACGAGCAGCTCCACATTGGGGACGACGACCTGGCCGGGCTGGAGACGGCGGTGAATAATCTTCTCACCCGTATGCGAACCGGCTACCGCCAGCAGGTGCGGTTTGTGGACGACGCCAGCCATGAGCTTCGCACTCCCATCGCCGTGATACAGGGGTACGCCGATATGCTCGACCGCTGGGGCAAAACCGACCCGCAGGTGCTGGAGGAGAGCATTGCAGCCATCAAGACCGAGACGGAGCGGATGAAGACCCTGGTGGAGCAGCTGCTGTTCCTGGCCCGCGGAGATTCGGGCCGCCAGGAGCTGACCATGAAGGAGCTTGACCTGGCCGCCCTGGCCGGGGAGGTCTGGAAGGAGTACCAGATGATCGATCCGGCTCATGAATACGCCCTGAAAGCGGAAGGCCCCCTCCCCGTTTCCGGGGACGAGGCCATGCTCAAGCAGGCGGTGCGTATCCTGACGGACAACGCCGGGAAATATTCTCCCGCCGGAAGTCCCATCACCATCAGCGCGTTCCGGGACGGGGAGGGCCGCCCCTGCGTCCAGGTGCAGGATAACGGCGTGGGCATTGCCCCGGAGGACGTGCCCCGGATTTTTGACCGCTTCTTCCGCGCCGATGCCGCCCGCACCGGCGCCACCGGCGGCAGCGGCCTGGGTCTGTCCATTGCCAAATGGATCATAGCCAAGCACGGCGGCCACTTCCAGGTTACGTCCTACGAAGGAATAGGCACAAGGATAACAATTATGCTTAGGAAATAGGGCGGCGGGTCTTTTGTCCGCTGGACGTCGTTGCGGCTCCTCGACGTACACACGGTACGCCTTCGTCGCCGCGCCTAGCCAGCGAACAAAATCCCTCGCCGCGCATAGTCGGACACCCTAAATTATAGCCTGGCGGGGGAAATCTCCCGTTGTGCATTGTCGGACGTTCTTAGCCAGCGCGGGGCCTTTGGCCCCTGCTGGTGTTTTTTCACCCCTCGCCAACCGGGGCGTCCTCTTTGGGGAGATTTTTGAACAGGCGGAGCATGAACCAGATGGAGGGGAGAAGGGCCAGAACGTAGGCGAGGGGCTGGGCCTCCTGGATGCCGGCAAGGCCCCGGAGGCGGACGAGAATCAAAAGCAGGGGGATGAACAGCAGCCCGCCCCGAAGGGAGGACAGAATGGCCGCGCCTCCCTTGTGGCCGGTGCTTTGATAGAGCATTTCCGTTACCATGCAAATAGGCAGGAAAAGCTGGGCCACGCAGTAAAGCCGCAGAGCGCGGGTGCCGATGGAGATGACCGTGGGGTCATTCCGAAACAGGCCGATAAGCCCGCCGGAGAAGAGCAGCACCACCACGGCGGCCACGGCCATCAGCCCCTCTGATAAGGCCACGGTGAACCAGAAGGCCCGGCGCACCCGGCCATATTTTCCCGCTCCGTAGTTGAAGCCGCAGATGGGCTGGAACCCCTGACCCACCCCCAGGGCGATAGAGAAAACGAAAAATCCAATGCGGGAGACAATGCTCATGGCGGCCACGGCCTCGTCCCCATAGGCCCCGGCGCAGTCGTTCAGTAGGATGGTGGCCAGGCTGTTCAGCCCCTGGCGCAGAAGGCTGGGAAAGCCGGTGGTTAATATGTCCAGTACAAGCCGCCCCTTCAGCGTCACCGCCCGCAGGGAAATGCGGGTGGAGGTCTTGCCGCGCAGGAACATACTCAGCAGGACGAAAAAGCTGATGATCTGGCTCAGAGCTGTGGAAAGCCCTGCCCCGGCAATGCCCATGTCCAGGACGAACATGAAAATGGGGTCGCCAACGATATTTAATATCGCGCCGGTCAAAAGGCCCGCCATGCCCAGGGATGCCTTGCCCTCATAGCGGAGGATGTTGTTCATCACGAACACGGCGGTCATGAACGGGGTGGCCAGAAGGATATAGGAAATATAGGTTCTGGCATAGGGGGCCGCCGTCTCCGTGCTGCCCAGAAGCATGACCAGGGGGTCAAGAAACAGGAAGCATCCCACAGCCAGCAAAAGCCCGGCCCCCAGGGCAAGAAAGAAACCGGTAGAGGCGGTTGTCACCGCGTCTGCCCTGTCCCGGCGGCCCAGCTCCCGGGAGATGAGACTGCCGGAGCCTTGGCCAATCATGAAGCCGATGGCCTGGATGATGGACATGAATCCGAACACCACGCCCACCGCCGCGCTGGCGCTGTTGCCAAGCTGCCCCACAAAGGCGGTGTCCACCAGGTTATAGATGTTTGTGACCATCATGCTGACGATGGTGGGAATGGACATCCGCACCACCAGCGAGGGGATGGAGGACTGCGTCATCCGTTCATATTGGGCGCGCTCCCGATCCTCTCCTGTTGCCGGTGTGTTTTCCTTCTTTTTCATTTTTAATGCCGTCTCCTGTCTTCTGCGCTGTAAAGCGCCGTATATGAAAGGGCCGTGTCCTTCGACGCGGCCCTGAAAGTTTCGGGTGCTTGCGGGTTACTGTTCCTGTGCCTGCTCCTGTATCTTGCGCGTCCAGCATTGGTGACACATGGCGGTGTAGCTCTCGTTGCCGCCCAGCATGACCTGCTGGCCCTCCGTGAGGATGCGGCCGTTTTCGTCCAGGCGGGCGTTCACCACTGCCTTCCGTCCGCAGGTGCAGATGGTCTTGATTTCCGTGATGGAATCGGCCACCTCCATCAGCCGCCGGGCGCCGGGGAACAGATGGGTGAGAAAATCCGTCCGCAGGCCGAAGCAGAGCACCGGCACGTCCGCCTGATCGACTATTTCCCGGAGCTGGTCAATCTGGGCCGGGGTGAAGAACTGGGCCTCGTCCGCGATGATCACGTCGCACCATCCGGCGGCCTGATATAGGTCGCCAAGGTTGTCCTCCGGGGCGATCACGTCCCCCTGACATTCCAGGCCGATGCGGGAGCGGATGATGTCTGCCCCGTCTCTGGTGTCCGTGGCGGGCTTTATGAGCCAGCAGCGCATCCCCTGCTCCTCATAGTTGAATTTTGTGATAAGGGCCTGGGCGGATTTGGATGAGCCCATCGCCCCATATTTGAAGTATAGCTTAGCCATTTTGTTTTTCCTCCTCCAGATGTGCCCGTATGCGCTCGATGAGCAGGGCCATGGCCACCTCGTTGTGTCCGCCCTCCGGGATAATGATGTCCGCCTGGCGGCGGGAAGGCTCCACATATTGCTCGTGCATGGGCTTCACGGTGGTCAGATATTGGTTTACCACGGATTCCAGGCTCCGGCCTCTGTCCCGTACGTCCCGGACAATGCGCCGCAGGATGCGCACGTCCGCGTCCGCGTCCACAAATACCTTGATGTCCAGCATATCGCACAGGGCGGGACTCTGCAAAATCAGGATGCCCTCCACCAGCACCACCGGGGCGGGCTGAATAAGCTGGGTCTGGGCCGCCCGGTTGTGGACGGCGTAGTCGTACACCGGGCAGGCCACCGCCCGTCCCTGGCGCAGAAGGGCCAGATGCTCCGCCAAAAGCTCCGTGTCAAAGGCGTCCGGCTGGTCATAGTTGAGTCTGGCCCGTTCCTCCAGCGTCAGGCTGTCATGGGCCTTATAGTAGTTGTCGTGGTACAGGGTGCATATATCGTTCCCAAACCGCCGCTGAAGGCGGCGGGTGATGGTGGTCTTGCCGCTGCCGGTTCCTCCGGCGATGCCAATGGTCAGAACATTTCCCATGCCGCGCCTCCCTGATGTCCGTTTTTATGTTAGGATTATAGCACGATTTGTGCTTTCCCGCAAGGACAGGCGGGGGAGGAAGGAGCGTGTATAGAAAAATTTTAAAAAATTTTCTCAGTTTGTCAAAAAAGGTATCCCCTTTAGCTAAAGAACATGAGCGACAGTTTGCGTATGAAGCGCATACGGTCTGTGACCGACACGGTATGATTCTGGGAGCAGAGGTAACAGCGGGCAACATCCATGACAGCGCAGCATGGGATGCAGTATATCGCCATGGACGCGGGGTACAAGACCCCATGGATTTCAAAGAAAATAATCGATGATGGAAAGGTTCCCATTCTCCCATACACCGGATACAAAGGAAATAAAGAGCAGTATAAGCCTTGGCAGTATACTTATGACCCCAGTAAATGACACATACATCTGTCCCCAGGGAGGTGTTCTTCGGCATACCATC
>JAJQHT010000306.1 GCA_021199595.1 Oscillospiraceae bacterium | reverse complement strand
TATTCCTGACTGTTATATTCATTCTCTACCGGCTTGTCCCCGGTCAGAAGTGGAAAAACTGGCTGCTGATTCTGTTCAGCCTTATTTTCTATTCCTTCGGGAGCCTGACCTATCTCCCCCTGCTGCTGTTTTCCGTCCTATGCAACTATATCGCCGGACTTCTCGTGGCCCGGCCCGGCAAGGGACGGAAAGCGGCGCTGGTGGCCGCGGTCATCGTCAACCTGACGCTGCTTGGCACATTCAAATATCTGGATTTTCTGATTGGAAATATAAACACCCTTTTCGGAACCGCTATTCCTCTGGCCGGCATCACGCTGCCCATTGGCATTTCCTTTTTCACATTCCAGGGAATGTCCTATGTGATTGACACATACAGAAATCCGGAATCCGGCACAAAATCCTTCCCGAAGGTGCTGCTGTATATTTCTCTGTTCCCCCAGCTTGTTGCGGGGCCTATTGTGAAATATCTGGATGTTTCCCAGCAGATAGACCAGCGAAGCTGCACCCCGGAGCTGACAAGCGAGGGCATCCGCCGGTTTATCATCGGTCTCAGCAAAAAGCTTCTTCTGGCAAACACTCTGGGGCTTGTGGCCGATCAGGTATTTGCCCTTACGTCCGCCCAGCTGGACATTCGCTCCGCATGGCTGGGTGCGGTGTGTTATATGCTGCAAATCTATTTTGATTTCAGCGGCTACAGTGATATGGCCATCGGTCTGGGCAAGATGTTTGGCTTCAGCTTTTATGAAAATTTCCGTCATCCCTACTGCTCCGCCTCTGTAACGGAGTTTTGGCGGCGGTGGCATATCTCCCTTTCCTCATGGTTCAGGGAGTATCTATATATCCCGCTGGGCGGCAATCGCAAGGGCGCTTTTCGTACCAAGCTCAATCTGCTGATTGTATTTTTCTGCACCGGCTTATGGCATGGCGCCAACTGGACGTTCGTCCTGTGGGGGCTGTGGCACGGCGCGTTCAGGTTGCTGGAAAATGTCACAGGACTTGACAAAAAGCATCTTCCCGTCATAGGGCGGGTATACACAATGCTTGTTGTGCTGCTGGGCTTTGTCCTGTTTCGGGCGGATTCGCTGTCCCAGGCCGGGACGATGTTTGCTGCCATGTTCACGGGCTTTTCCATAACGACCGCCAGCAACGCCGCTTTTTGGAACCTTAATTCCCCTTCGCTGTTTCCTACGTTGATTGCAGCGGTGGTCTGTGCGCTTCCTGTCGGCCCATGGCTGCATGAGCGGATGCTGAACCGCAGCAAGGGCGCAGCGCAGGCTCTCGTGTGTTCTGGCGCGCTGGTTCTTCTCGTTTTCGATATTCTGAACCTTGCCTCAACCTCCTTTAATCCATTCATTTATTTCCAGTTTTAGGGAGGTGCAGCAGCTTGAAGCATAAGATTTTTGTAGGCATATTCCTGATAATGTGCCTGTTTCCGATTGTCGGTATTTTGATTTTTGGCGTGGCGGAGCCTGCCGCCAACGAAACGCTTTCCAGCTGGCCAAGTCTGACCAATCGGGATGGTTCCTTTAACACCGATATTCTGGATGATTTTTCCGATTATATCAGTGACCGCTTCGCCCTTCGGCAGGAGATGGTCACCTTGCAGCACTCCCTGACAGCGGCTGTTTTCCATCAATCCGGAGAATCCAACGTGATTCTCGGCAAGGACGGCTGGCTGTTTTATGCGGAAACACTGGACGATTACGAAGGCATAAACCTGATGACAGACCGGGAGGTCTGGGCTGCGGCACGCTCCCTGTATCTGATACAGGAATATTGCGAATCGCAGGGCGCGAGCTTTGCGTTCACCATTGCCCCTAACAAAAACAGCCTGTATGGGGAATATATGCCAGACTGGTATCCCGTCTCACAAACTGACGGAAACGCGGAAAATCTGTCCGCAGCGCTCGCGGAGATGAATGTAAACTATGTGGAGCTATTCTCCGTGTTCGAGGCGCAGGATGAGATTTTATACCGCGCACTGGACTCTCATTGGAGTCAGCGCGGCGCAGCCCTTGCAGGAGATACACTCCTGAGCGCGCTGAATGTGGACTTCGCCCCCTTTTTCTCTGAGGAGTATGAGGTAATACAGGAGGAAATTGGAGATCTCTATGAAATGCTCTACCCCACCGGCACAGAGCTGGACACAAATCAGCGGTATCTGCGGGACTTTAGCTTCACCTACGTGAACGCCATCCGCAGCAGCGAGGATAATATGATTCGAACCGTCAATGAGGAAAAATCCGGAAGCCTTCTGATGTTCCGGGATTCCTTTGGAAACGCTCTGCACAGCTTCATGGCGGAGGGCTTCGGAAGCGCCTGCTTCAGCCGAATTACCCCCTATGACCTGACAATGATTGCGTCTGAATCCGCCGACACGGTCGTTATTGAGCTTGTGGAGCGCAATCTGGACTGGCTGAACACTCTTTCCGCCGTCTTTCCCGCCCCTGAGCGGGACATAGAAAGCGATACCCTGCTCACCTGCCTCACAGATGTGACTCTTTCTGCATCGGAAAGCGACAGCCTGAGTGGTTATACGCTGCTCTCCGGCAATCTGGAGACAGACGGACTGGATGACGATTCCATCATCTATATCCAGACAGGCGGCGTTACCTACGAAGCAACCCCTGCCGGAACCGGCGAAAACCCCTTTTCCGCGTATATTCCTACGGAGGCACTGGACGAAACTGTCACAATTCTATATACCTGCGGCGGGCAGCTTGTGTGCAGTCAATCCATTTCAATTTACTCCTAAACAAATTTAGAAATCTACAATTATTACACAAATAGGAGACATATCATTATGAGCACAAAACGCATTTTATCCCTGTTTCTGTCCCTGCTTCTGATTATTTCTCTGGCCGCCTGCGGCGGAAGCTCCTCTGAGGTTCAGGAGGTTTCGGAGATTTTCGTAGTGGCCGAGACGGAGGAGCCGGAAGAGACGGAGGAACCCGAGGCAACTGAGGAGCCGGAAGCAACCCCTGCCGAGGAGATCGAGGAAGAAGAGGAAACTGTCGAAGAAGCAGAAGTCGAAGCGGAAGTCGAAGACACTGAACCCACAGCCGCATCTGTCGCTACATCCGCGCCCACTGCCGCTGCAACGACCTCAACCTCCACCACTGCCGCGGCCACGGAGGCACCTGCTGCCACCAGCACCCCCGCCCCCACGGAGGCTCCAGCAGCAACGGAAGCCCCCGCTGATACCTCTACCTCGTCGAAGCCCACGGCCTCCGATGCCGCCGCATATATTGGCAGCAGCGCCAGCAGTCTCGCCTCCGCCATCGGCCAGCCAAACAGCAAGAGCTATTCCTCCAGCTGCATTGGCGACGGTGAGGATGGCGAATGGTACTATGATGGCTTCACCGTATACACCTATCGGGACACAAACGGCTCTGAGACTGTCGAGGATGTTTTCTAAAATTTGAAATAATAACCGCAAGGACACGCTGCCACAAACAGCGTGTCCTTTTTTCGATGCAAAATTTGTATTTTTTACGACTGTCCGTTCTCGCCGGACATCTCCATCACGTGAGCAGCGGAGGACTGGAGCTGAGCCATGGCAGCCTGAATGGCGGCAATATCCGCCTCGGTCATCTTGTCCGCACGCTTTCCCATGGTCTTGCGCAGAGCGGAAATATCGCCCTTCACACGCTTTTTCTCCTCCTTGTCTATCTGCTTGCCGACTGCGCCCAAAGCTCGCTCCGCCTGCATGAGAAGGCGCTGGGCTTCGTTATTTACATCCACGGCCGAACGGCGCACGCCATCCTGCGCAGCGTATTGTTCCGCATCACGAATGGCCTGCTGTATCTCCGCTTCGGACATTTTTTCATTCGCGGTGATGGTGATAGACTGGGCCTTGCCGGTATCCAAATCCTTGGCGGATACCTTCAATATTCCATTGGTGTCGATGTCAAATGTGACCTCTATTTGCGGCACACCGGCCACGGCTCTTTTAATGCCCCGAAGAGTAAAGCGGCCGATGGTTTTGTTGTCCTTGGCCATGGGCCTTTCGCCTTGCAAAACATGAATATCCACGCTGGGCTGGTAGGCGGCAGCGGTAGTGAATATCTGAGAATACCGGGTAGGAAGAGTTGTATTTCGCTCCACCAAGCGGGTGGCTACGCCGCCGACAGTCTCGATGGAGAGGCTGAGCGGCGTCACATCCAGCAGCAGAATGCCGCCGCCCGTGCTGCCATCTATGCTGTCTGAATTGGAACCCGCCAGGGTCATGGAACCGCCTGAAAGTATGTCCCCCTGCACCGCCGCGCCCTGCGCCACGCACTCGTCCGGGTTTATGCTGCGGCTTGGTTCAATCCCTGTAAGACTGCGCACCTTCTGCTGCACAGCAGGGATACGTGTGGAACCGCCAACAAGCAGCACCCGGCTCAAATCACGCGCCGACAAACCAGCATCGCTGAGTGCGCTCTGCACCGGTCCGGCTGTCGCATCTATCAAGTCCTGAATAAGCCCAGTGAACGCCGCCCGTGTCAGAGGCATTTCAAGATGAACGGGGCCGTCCTTTCCCTGGGCGATATAAGGAAGGTTAATCACCGTGCTGTCCGAGGCGGAAAGCTCCTTTTTCGCCTGCTCCGCCGCCTCCCTAACGCGTGTCATGGCAGAGGGGTCTCTGGACAGGTCGATATGATTCTCGCGCTTGAACTGGGCCACAATGTGCTCTGCGAGGCGCTGGTCGAAATCATCTCCACCCAATCGGTTATTACCCGCCGTGGCCAGCACCTCAATAACACCGTCCCCTATCTCAATGATGGACACATCAAAGGTACCGCCGCCCAGGTCATAAACCATAATTTTCTGAGCCTGACCATTATCAAGGCCATAAGCCAGGGCTGCGCTGGTAGGCTCGTTGATAATACGCTCCACATTAAGCCCTGCAATGCGTCCCGCATCCTTAGTAGCCTGGCGCTGGATGTCGTTGAAATAGGCAGGGACAGTGATAACCGCGTCAGTCACAGACTGCCCAAGATATGCCTCCGCATCCTGACGAAGCTTTCGAAGTATCATAGCACTGATTTCCTGCGCCGTATAGCTCTTTCCATCAATGCGGGCACGCCAATCCGTGCCCATATGTCGTTTCACAGAGGAAATAGTACGGCTGGCATTCATCGCCGCCTGCCGCCGGGCAGGGGCGCCAACAAGCCGTTCCCCATCCCGCGTAAACGCAACCACACTTAGCGTAGTGCGCTCCCCCTTATCGTTAGGGATAATAACAGGACGGCCTCCCTCCACCACTGCCACACAACTATTGGTGGTACCAAGATCAATCCCTATGACCTTTCCCATACAATACAAACTCCTTCGAATTTTATTTTAAATATATTTTAAAAGTCTGCTCTGCATATGTCAATAAAACTTGGCATTTGTTTTCAAAAGATTCATCTTTTCATAGGCTTCACACTACACTTCATATAACAAAGAATCAAAAATACGAAAAAAGCCTGTAACCATAAGATTACAGACTTTTTTACTGGCAGGGGAAGAAGGCTTCGAACCCTCGGCCTACGGTTTTGGAGACCGTCGCTCTACCAACTGAGCTATTCCCCTATAAAATTGGTGGACCATCAGGGACTCGAACCCTGGACACCCTGATTAAGAGTCAGGTGCTCTACCAACTG
>JAJQHT010000278.1 GCA_021199595.1 Oscillospiraceae bacterium | reverse complement strand
ACGTATATCTATTCGGGAGAGCTGTCCGGCAGCCTCCGCCAGACGGCTCCACTCATCGGAGCTTAATCGCCCCTGGGACAGCTGATAGTTGTCAATATGGCTCTCCCCGGACAGAAGCCGCATCACCAGCTGCTGCCGGCTCATTTCCAGGGAGAAAACGGCCACAGTCTTGCCGGAGGACTTTGCGGCGCTGACAGCCATGTTCAGGGCAATACTGGTCTTGCCCATGCCGGGCCGGGAGGCAATCAGAACAAAATCTCCCGCCCCAAGCCCCTGAAGGCATTCGTCGATGTCCGCAAGGCCCGTAGTCAGGCCCGGAAGCTTGCTGCCGTTCTGGGCAGCCTGGGATATTTGACTCAAAACATCCTGGAGCACCTGGGGCAGCGGCACCAGGCCGCCGGTGGCGCTCTCCTTGCGCATGGCGTATATCTTCCGCTCCGCAAGCTCCAGCACCTGCTCTGCCTGGCCGCCCTCCTGATAGACAAGCTCCGTAATCTCCGCCGCCGCGTCCCCAAGAGAACGCAGCAGCGCGCGCTCCCGGACGATAGCACAGTATTGCAGCACATTGGCCGCCGTGGGCGTTACGTCCATCAGCTCCACAAGGTATTGCTGGGAATTTTCCCGCCACACCCTTCTGGCGCGCATCTGATCCAGAACCGTCACCGGGTCTACCTTAATGCCCGTGCTGAACATGGAGAAAATCGTCTCGAATATCTCCCGGTTGACGTCGATATAAAATTCTGAAGGTCTGACGCTGTTCACCACATCGGGGATACAGGCCGGGTCGATGAGCATCGCGCCCAAAATCGACTGTTCCGCCTCCGCCGAATAGGGAACCCGCCGCCCAAGAAGCTCATCCATGGCGCTTGTCCCCGTCCGTTGTCTTTTACTTCTCCTCCGTCACCATGACGTTGATGACGCCGGAAATCTCATAGCCCAGCTTGCATTTCACCTGGAAGGTGCCGAACTGCTTGATAGGCTCGGTCTGAACAATTTGGTTCTTCTCAATCTTCATGCCGTGCTGAGCCTCCAGCGCGTCGGAAATCTCCTTGGAGGTAACGGCCCCGAAAAGCCGCCCGCCGGTGCCGGCTTTAGCCTTGACGTGAACAATCACGCCGCTGAGACGCTCCGCATATTCCTGCGCCTGGGCTTTTTCCCGGGCAATCTGGGCCTGACGTGCCTTGTCCTGAAGCCGCATGGCGTTCAGGTTGTCCTTCGTGGCCTCTATCGCAAGGCCCCGGGGCAGCAGATAGTTGCGGCCATAGCCGTCGGAGACCTCCTTCAGCTCGCCCTTTTTGCCCTGGCCCTTGATGTCCTTTTGCAAAATGACCTTCATGGTTATATCCCCCTTATGATGTCAAATATTCGTCGATTGCAGTTTTCAGCCGGGACTCCGCTTCCTCAACGGTCATGCCCGTCATCTGCGCCCCGGCTGCGGACTGATTTCCGCCGCCGCCCAGCTTTTCCAGCAGTACCTGCACGTTCATGGCGCCGATGCTCCGCGCGGAGAGCATCACCCCGCCGGTAGGCGCGGGATAGAGCACCACAGAGGCCTCCACCCCGGAGATGTTCAGCATTTCATCCGCCGCCTGGGACGCAACCACCCGGTCTACCACATGGCTGGCAACGGCAATGCAGATGTTTCCCTTATAGATACTGGCGCTCTCCAAAATCTGATAGCGGTCAGTCATGCTGTCTATATCGTTTTGCAGCAGACGCTTGACCGAAATAGGGTCGGCCCCCGTCCGGCGCAGGAAGGCCGCCGCGTCAAAGGTGCGTTCGCCAGTGCGCATGGTGAAGTTTTTCGTATCCGTCACAATACCGGCCAGCAGGGCCTCCGCCTCAAAGCGCAGAATAGCGGTCGGCTCCACCAGCTCCTGTAAAAGCTCCACCAACAGCTCGCACACGGAGGACGCATACGGCTCATGGAAGGTCAGCGCCGCGTTTTCAATATAGCTGGCGGCCCGCCGGTGATGGTCGATGACGACAAGGCGGCTGATGGTTCTCAGGATAGCCTCGTCCTCCACCTGCTCCGGGCGGCTGGTGTCCACCACCACAAGAAGACTGCGGCTGTTGGCCTGGAGCATGGCCTCCTTGGGCGTGATAAAGATGTCCTCGTATTCCTTCTGCTTTTTCAGCACGTTTATCATGGCGGAGCAGGCCGTGGGGCCGTTCCCCATAATAATCCGCACGCGCTTGCCATAGTTCCGGGCAATGCAGCACACGCCCACCGCCGCGCCCAGGGCGTCCATATCGGGATAGCTGTGGCCCATGACATAGGTGGTGGAGGCGTCCTTGATGAAGGAACACAGGGCGTTTGCCACCACGCGGCTTTTCACCTTGGTGCGGGTCTCCACCTCGGAGGTGCGGCCTCCGTAAAACTCAAAATTCATGCGGTTTTTGATAACCGTCTGGTCGCCGCCGCGGGAGAGCGCCATTTCCACGCTCATGGAGGCAAAGTTGAAATTCTCCTCATAGCTGGCCCCTTCGAGACCCACGCCGATGCTGACCGTGGCGTGGATGCCGGAGCTGTTCACAACGGAGTGAACGCCATCGACAATGGTGAATTTCTCCTGCTCCAGCTTGTCAAAGTACCGCCGCTCACAGATATAGATATACCTGTCCCGGTCATACCGGCGGAACAGGCCCCGCGTTCCCTCAAGCCATTGGGTCAGGCGATCCTCTATCTGGTTGCGCAGCTCGGTACGAACCCGGTCGGTAGCATTTTTCATCATCTCGTCAAAGTTATCCAGCATGATGAGGATAACCACGGGCCGGGAGGCGGCATATTCTCGCCGTATATCGTCATAATCTGTAACATCGACCCAATAGGTGATGCCCATGGAGCCGCTGACCTGCTGATCGCTCTGACCTCTTATCAGGTTTCCATGAACCTGAAATCTTCGGCCATTCAGCTCAACCAGACCGGGACAGCGGGTCTTGCCCTCCAAAATCCATTTGTCCTGAAATTTCGGCACAAGGGTCTGGATGGAAACGTCGAAGCTCGGCTCCTTTCGTCACCAGATTAATAAAAACGCCTGGTTCCCCCACACCATCCGGCCGGAGTCCATCATAAACGTGGCCATAGGCAGCGGGAAATTCATCATGGTGTTGTCCTTGGCCGCCTCCGTCTCATAGGCGACGGATTTGATATACTTCACCAGCTCCCGATGACGGCGGCGGCTGATGGCCGTGCTGACAAACAAAAGCACCACCGCCGCTGCGGCTTCCGCCAGCGCGAGGTATAACTGGTCAAAAAGCACGTAGGTGACCGCCGCGAATATGAGAAGAACCAGAATATAAAACCGGCCTCCGGGTTCTTCGATTTTTTTGGAACCTTTGTTCATTGTCCACTACTCCAAAAAACTAAAAAACGGGATTAGATTATTATAACAGACTCCGCGGAACTTTACAAACAATTTTACGCCCCGTCACATATTTTGCCGGGGGCGGCAAACACTAACCACGAGGTGAACCCATTGAAAGCTGTCATACTCTCCGGCGGGGAAGGCACCCGCCTGCGGGCCATATCCGGCGGCCTGCCAAAGCCTATGATGCCCCTGCTGGGAACGCCCCTGCTGGAACATACGGTGGCCCTCCTGCGGGAAAACGGCTTTGACCAGCTGTGCCTGACGTTGCACTATCAGCCCCAGATTATCCGTGAGCATTTCCGGGACGGAGCGAACTTCGGCGTTTCCATTATATACCGGGAGGAGCGCTCACCCTTAGGTACGGCGGGAGCCGTCCTCAACTGCCGGGATTTCATCGGAAACGAAACCGTTCTGGTCATCAGCGGGGACAGCGCCTGCGATTTTGAACTTTCCGCCCTGATGGCGGGCCATAAGCGCGGCGTGACCATCGCCCTGGCCGCGCAGGCGGAGCCGCTTCCTTATGGTCTCGTTATCACAGACCGGGAGGGAAATATCACCGGCTTTTTGGAAAAGCCCACCTGGGAGCGGGTGGTGACAGATCAGGTCAGCACGGGGATATACGTCCTTTCCCCGGATATTCTTGACTATATACCCACCGGGCATCCCTATGATTTCGCAAAGGATTTATTTCCCCGGCTGCTTTCGCTCGGCGTCCCCATGCGGGGTCAGGTCATGGATGGCTACTGGTGCGACATCGGCACGCCCCACGCCTATTACCAGTGCAACCTGGACGCCTTGAACGGTCTGTATCATCTGCCAGGTGCTCAGGAGACGCCCCGGCGGGTCATTCCCTGCCGGAACCGCGCTAGGCTCATGCGCGCCGTCAGCGAAGCGATGGCGGAATTTGGCGCCGATTTCTCCGACGGGCTGACCATCGCCTCTCCCAGCGGCAAAGCGCACCTTGCGCCCCTGGCAGATCAAAGCGCCATCTTCCTGGAAGGCGACCGCGCCGCCGTGCGCAAGCTGGAAGCATTGGCTAAGACGCTGAATGAAAGCCTATGAATTTGGTCATTTTTTAGGTTTTCGGCTCACACGCAGTCCTTGACACAAAAACCCTGTTGGCGTTATAATGCTCTTTATAGAAGAAAAAACTTGCTCAACTAGGGAGAAAAATTATGGATTACAAACGGATCACAAATAAGCAGGAGCGACTGCGCCGGCTGATGAACATCCACTTCTCGTCCTTCTTTGACGATATGCCTCTGACCAGCAATCAGGCCATGGCTCTGGAGTTTATCATAAGCAAGTCAGAGCACGGGGACGTTTTCCCCAAGGATTTGGAGGCCCATCTCTCCATCCGGGGTTCCTCCGTCGCAAGCCTCGTCAACCACCTTGACCAGAGCGGCTACCTCGTCCGCGAGCCGGTCGCCTTTGACGGCCGCTATAAGCGGCTGGTTCCCACGGAAAAAGCCTATGCCGTCCGGGATAAAATCAACGACCGCATCAACCGCTATACAGAGAGCCTGTTCGTTGGCATTTCTGATGAAGACCTGACCGTGTTCGAGTCTGTGATTGAAAAAATCGAGGGCAATATCGTCAATAACAATAAGTGATATATATATGCAGCGATAAAAAACCTGTTTCATGGTTTTTTATCGCTTATTTATTGCCCCACACCGGAACGATTGCGGCGCAGGGCATTTACAGTCATAAGAAAACCACGGCGCAGACCCGCAGGTCTCGCCGTGGTTTTTTTGCAAACTGACTTATTTGGAGTTGAATATCTTGAAGATGCTGTCGAAGGGATCTTCCTCCTCCGGCTCGACCTCGGCAGGCTTTTTGGTCTCACTTGCCATCTCGGTGGCCTGGGAGAAGAGGTTCTCCTTTCTGTCCTCCACCGTGGCAGCGGCGGGAGCACCGGCCGTGGAAACGGCACGGGCCGTCTGGCTATCCTCGTCAAAGCCGGTGGCGATGACGATGACGCGGATCTCGTCCTCCATGGAATTGTCAAAGGATGCACCGAAGATGATGTTGGCATCCGGGTGGGCCGCCGCCTGCACCAGATTGGCCGCCGTCTCTACGTCCTCCAGGCCCATATCCTCCGAGCCGGTGATGTTGATAAGAACGCCCCGCGCGCCGTTGATGGAGGTCTCCATCAGGGGGCTGGAAATGGCCATCTGGGCGGCATCCTCCGCCTTGCCCTTGCCAACGGCATGGCCCACGCCCATGTGGGCGAAGCCCGCTCCCCGCATGATGGTGCAGACATCGGCAAAGTCCAGGTTGATGAAGCCGGTATTTTTGATAAGGCCGGAGATGCTGGTCACAGCCTCATGCAGAACCTCATC
>JAJQHT010000003.1 GCA_021199595.1 Oscillospiraceae bacterium | reverse complement strand
TAGACAATCAGCTTAATGTATCGCCGCCTGCAACGGCAGCTATCGCCGTGCCGCCTCCTCCTATTCAGAGAACTATCCGCCAAAATCTCCGCGACAGTGAAATAGGCATAGTCGTCGATGATATTTAAATCGGCTATATAGACAGTATTGCTTCCGCTGTTATATTCGCTGTCCTCAGTGCCGATTCCGCTGTACCCAAGGGCTTGGGCCTGAGCTGTGGAGATTATCTCTGTATAGACTCCGCTCTCGTCCAGCAGTACACAAACACTGCCGTTATCAAAGACCACATCGCCGATTCCGCTCAGCGTAAAGGTCGAGGCGGTTGACTCTCCGCTGTCCAAATCCAGCGCATACACGCCCTGTGTTACCCAGTCGTCGTTCCATAGGCCAACATAGGAATAGGAGTCACCGCTCTGGTAATACAGCGTTTGCTCTGTTGTGCCATCTGCATTTTCCGTTTCCTGTAGATAGATGGTGGCGAAGGTAAGCTCCTGTTCCGAATCCGCATACACAAGCGTCCTGCTTCCGCCGTTATAGTCTATCAGGGAAACACCTCCATCGGAGAAGAAAATCCCGGTTCCGGCGTAGACGCCGTAGCTTAAATACAGGCCTTCCTCGCTGAAAATTGCATCGCCCGCGCTGATATAGCCATAGGAAGCCGCTTCCTCCGTCGTATAGACTGTTGCCAGCAGCTCCGTAGCGCCGCCACCCATACCGTCAAGTCGTGTTTTATAAACCTCCAACGCCTGACCGTCACCAAGATAAGTGCCATAGTACATATAGTAACCATAAATGCCTATATAATCAACGTCTCCATCTGCCAGCGTCACCCGGGTTCCGTCAGGATAAAGCGTCTCATAAACAGAATCCTCGCCGCTGTAATCATATACGACCAGGGCCTGTTCCTTCTCTGATACCCCATAAATCAGTATGGATTCGTAGGTGCCAAACGCTGTCCCGTCCAGCTTGCAGCTTTTCCAGGTGGAATAATCGACACGATAAAACAGGTATTCCCCGACAATGTATATCTGCCCATAGCCGCAGTCCTCTATGAAGACAGTCTCTGTTCCATCAGAAGCCCGGCAAATCAGCTGATTTACCTCTCCGGATACATTTGAGAAATTGCCATAAAGCGCTGTATCCTCAAAGCTGCCCTCGTGATAACGCCAATAATAGGTGTTGCCCATATAGCCGACCGCTGTCCCGCCATTGTTGACGACCTCATAGCTGAAATCATGGCAGGCATAGCTTGACCAGTCGGCTTTGTCCGCAAGCAGGAGAACAGTACCCGCAATCTCATCATCGGATGAATATTTGAAGATATACCCGAGCGGTGCGGTGGCAATCTCCTGCTCGTATGCGATTCCATAATCACAGGCCGCAATCTGAATTTCCTTATAGATATTAAACGCCTCATCCAGACGAAGCGCCGCCTCATAAGCCTCGTGGGTGTTTGTCACGGTGCCGTCCTTTGTTGCGGTTTTCAGCGCAGCCGCGGCACTTTCCATGACCTCATAGGCGTACACTGCCAGCACGCCGGTCTTTAACATCATTTCTCCGTAATAGGCGATGTCGTCCATATTGGTCAGGACATTGGAGACGGTGATGCCGGAAACCAGTCCCATACGGACGGCTCTGCCCATCGGCCAGTTAAGCATACAAACATCCAGCATTTTGCTGGCCATAGAAACAGAAAGAGCTGCTGCGTTGCCGGTTGTTGCTTCCGCAGCCTCCTGAATAATCATGACGACGGCGCTTTCGTCCGTCAGCTGGATCCTTTCCAGAATTTCGTCAATCTGGTCCGCCAGACGCTCGGCCTCCTTGTCATCGGAGGCCCTGGCGGCTGCGGAGATACTGCTCCATATCTGCGTCCATTCGGCTGATGCCTGTATGCAGGTTGTATAAAGCGCCGCTGCCTCCAGCATCTCCGAAATCGATGCGGAGGAATATTTCATCACATCTGCCACAAATCCGACGGCACTCAGGCCGGTCTGTATAGCCGTCTGTGATGCAGAGGGAAGGGCGTTATAAACTCCCTCCACCTTGCTGAGAGCATCGGAGAAGAGCGTCTGTGCGCTGGCTGCTTTCGCCGCCGTCGTCGCGCCCTCCAGCGTTTCAAAGGCGTCCAGTGTTTCATAGAGATATTGCACTGCCTCGCTTGCATCGTTGACAGTCTCAAGAACGCTGGCTAGCTGGGTCAGAGTCTCTTCGGTTGATGTGATATAATCCGACAGATAAATATCCTCAACCACCTCCGCCGAGGCGGTCGTATTCATCAGATAAGCCACAAGAAGCTCATATTCGTTGGTGAGCGTGAGTGCGTCCGTCAGCGTATCGTCCACGTCGCCCTTGCCAAAAAGACCGCCAACCGAGGAAATCCACTGCCATGTCTGATTGACGGAATTGAGGCCAGCCTCCTCATAAGCCTCCGCAAGCGACGACGCGAGACTGCCCCGCGTTTCTGAAATGGTCTCGTATTCCTCGCTCTGCAAAAACTCTATGTGTTGTCTGACATAGTCCTCGTCATAGACCCACGCACTTGAGGCCGCTTCCTCTGTTGAATCCGCTGTTCCGTCGCCTTCTGCTGACGATACAGAGGTTGCTTCCTCCGCTTCGCTCACGGTTGCCTCTGTCTCACCGCAGCCGACGATGCCCAGTAAAAGCACTATCGCCAGCAGCAATGAAATCCATTTTTTCATCGTCTTTGTTTTCATCAATGTTCTCCCCTCGTATGATATGTTCACTGCAATCAATCGCATAATTGTACCTTGCCATGATACAATTAGACGAATTGTGTATTATTATATCTTTCTTCCTGAGAGAGTGTCAAGGCGCGCGAGAGACGGCGGAGATATTTCTTTTATAGGCAACAGGTTTTGCGTTGTCAGCAGAAAAGAAATCAAGAATACTTGATTTCTTTGCGCCGCCGTGCTAAAATAAAAACGATAGCTTCTGGAAGAAGCTATCTGACTAACAGGTTTCATTCACTTTGCTGAACGAATAAAAATCATTTGAAAGGAAGTTTTCAATCATGGCACAGTACAAGATCCAGAGGAAAAAAGGCACCCCCGGCAGCACTACCTACGCTTACACCGCAGCCGGCCACAATGAGTGCGTCCCCACCCGTCTGCACGACGCGGCTGACGTTGACGGCGGCAAGCTCATCATGGGCATCACCTATTTCGTTCCCGGCGGCGGCACCGATTTCGGCGCCAATCCTCTGGAGTCCATCTACTACATCCTGGAGGGCGAGATGACCCTGAAGACCGATACGGAGGAGACCGTCCTGAAGGCCGGCGATTCCTATCACTGCTGCGGCGGCGCTGCGAAGTCCGTCACCAACACCGGCGATACTGTCACTCAGATGCTGGTGTGCCTGCTGCCTCCTCAGGCCTAATTACCCCCGCGCCATAGAGGACAAATCCTGTCATCATGGAAATAATAAGCGCCGGAACGCCGTTTCCGGCGCTTATTGCGCTGTTTAAGGCCCTGGCCGCCGCCCCGGACAGCACAGCCCAGAAAAGCACCCGTCCCGCTTTTTTCCATGTGAGCCGGAAGCCGGACATTTTTTTCAGCCGTCCTATGCTGAGAATGAAATTGAATATTTCCGTAAAGCATATGACGAATATATAGGCGACCACGCCCCACCTGGGCAGCAGCAGCCACACCAGAAGGGCGGAGAGACCCGCATCCGCAATGTTCACGTACATACAGAACATCATGTCCCCCAGGCCCTTCAGGCACCCGTCTGTGGCCATGTCTATATACATCACCGGCACGATCAAGGCGAAAAGCTGTATGTATCGGCCCGCCTCCTCGGAATCGTACAGCATAAGGCCCAGGCTGTCCCCCAGAGCCAGCAGCAGGGCAGCGGTGATGGCGGAAAACAGCAGGCCCTTATATAATATGTCCTCTGTCACCAGACGTATGCTCTCCGTCCGGCCCTGCACCTGCCGTTCCGTCAGCTTCGGGACGATAAGCTCCGCCACTGCCAGCATCAGGCAGGAGGGAAACAGCACTACTGTCAGAGCCATGCCCTGTATCACTCCATAGACAGAAAGCGAAGCCTCTGCGGAAAGACCAGAGGCCTGCAGCCCTCTGGGAACCAGCAAATGCTGTAGGGTGGAAAGGCCGCTTCGCGCGTAGGCTGCCGCAGCGAGTGGCAGGGCAATGTTCAGCATTCGGTTTGTCATACCGGGAAGGGGAGGCTTTTCTCTGTCCCGCTGGATACCGTGACCCCGCCGGTCGGTGAAATAAGCCACCGCCAGGGCGCACACGCCGAAGGTTTCCCCAATGAGGCTGCCTCCGGTGATAGCAAGACAGGCATATTCAAGATTGTCAGCCGGACACAGGCTTATGAGCGCAACGGTGGCGGCTATAGTCACAAGCTGCTGCAATACCGAGACGGTCACGCTTTTCCACACGCGCCCCACGGCGGTGAAATACCCATGCATGACGGAGTCCGTTCCCAGAAGGGGCATTGTGAAGGCCAGAAGTATCAGGGGGCGCACCGTGCGCGCATCGCCGAGCCATAAAAAGCCCAACGGCTCCGCCAGGAACATGAGAATAAGTCCAGCCGCGCAGCCGAAAAACAGCCCATAAGCCATGCAGTGCCCCAGCGCCTGTGCTGCGCCGTACAGCCTGGCGCGGCCTGTCTCCTCGGAAACAAGGCGTGTGGCGGTGTACCGTATGCCAGAGACAGCCACCGTGGCGGCTAGACTGTTCACGCTCATAATGAGCTGAAAAAGACCAATACCCGCCTCCCCGATGCGGGCGGCGAGCCATACCTGCCATATCATGCCGACGAACCGCATAGCCAGGCCGGAAATCGTCAGCAGCGCCGTATTGAAAGCCAGATTTTTGTCCCGAAGCAACCTCTTTTCCTCCCTCTGCGGTGTGATTCCCTTGCGTAAAAGACCGGGAACGGGTATAATATATGGCACTGAGTTCCGGGATATGTTGAGGTTTTGTTATGAGCGTTTTTTCGACCCAGCTGAAAGCCGCCCGCTGCGGCTACGGCGCAGCGGTGATTGTGGCGGGCGGCTCCGGCGTTCGCTTCGGAGGGGATAAAATGACGGCTGTTCTGGCCGGTATCCCTGTCCTTGCCCATACGCTGCTTGCTTTCCAGCGCTCTGAAATGATAGACGAGATCGTCGTAGTATCCCGACGGGACAGGATTCAGGCCGTTTATGACCTCTGCCACGAATATAACATCACCAAGGCTGCCCGTGTGGTGGCCGGAGGGGATACGCGGGCGGCATCCTGCTATGCCGGCGTGACGGCGGTTTCAGACCGGGCAGAGCTTATCGCCATACACGATGGGGCAAGACCGCTGGTGACAGAGAAGGTCATCGAGGATGCTATGTGGCTTGCCCACAAGCACACGGCTGCTGTTCCAGCCGTCCCAATGCGGGATACTATCAAGCAGGCGGAGGATGGAGTCGTTGTTGCCACACCCCCGCGGTCTCAGCTTTTTGCCGTGCAGACGCCTCAGTGCTTTCAGGCGGATATTATCCGGGCGGCGCTGGCCAATGCTGTGCAAAATCAGCTGGATGTCACGGACGACAGCATGGCGGTGGAGGCCATCGGCGGGAAAATCTTCCTGTCCCTGGGAAGTGAGGAAAATATAAAAATCACAACGCCGCTGGATCTTGCGCTGGCGGAGGCGATGATCGCAAGGAGGGAGACGCAATGCGAATAGGACCCGGATATGCCGCTCACCG
>JAJQHT010000215.1 GCA_021199595.1 Oscillospiraceae bacterium | reverse complement strand
CATCCTCTGCGAGCGGGGCATCCGCACCTTCGAGACCTACACCCGCAACACCCTTGACCTGTCCTGCGTCCCCGTTCTGCACCAGCTGACCCATCTGCCGGTCATTGTTGACCCCAGCCATGCCACCGGCCACTCCGACCTTGTCCCCTCCATGGCCCTGGCTGCCGCCGCCTGCGGCGCGGACGGCCTGATGGTAGAGGTGCACAACGATCCACTCCACGCCCTTTGCGACGGCGCGCAGTCCCTGACCCCCGCCCAGTTCGACACGCTGATGAAGCAGATCCGCAAGGTTCTGGAGGCTATCAAGGAATGACAATCGGCATCGTGGGCCTGGGCCTCATCGGAGGCTCCCTGGCCAAGGCATACAAACGAAACCAGGACATCACCGTCCTGGGCTATGACATCGACGAGTCCACTGTGGAATTTGCCCAGATAGCCGGCGACATAGACGGCGTTCTCACCCCTGACCGGCTGGTTGAATGCGACCTGGCGCTGATTTCCACCTATCCCCAGGCAAGCATGGATTATCTGGAAGCCCACGCGGATGATTTTTCCAAAACCGGCATCGTGATGGACTGCGTGGGCGTGAAGCAGGCCATGTGCGACTTCGCGTTTCCCCTCGCGGCGGCGCACGGCTTCACCTTCGTGGGCGGGCATCCCATGGGCGGCACCCAGTTTTCGGGACTGAAATACGCGAAGGCTAATATGTTTGACCGCGCCCCCATGGTCATCGTCCCCCCTGTGTATGACGACGCGGCGTTTCTCGCGAGAGTAAAATCCCTTTTGAAGCCGGCAGGCTTCGGCCCCATCAGCGTCACCACTGCGAAGCAGCACGACGAGATGATCGCCTTCACCTCCCAGCTGTGCCATGTAGTTTCAAATGCCTACATCAAAAGCCCTACCGCCGGAACGCACCGGGGCTTCTCCGCCGGAAGCTACCGCGACCTGACCCGCGTGGCCTGGCTGAACCCGGATATGTGGAGCGAGCTTCTGCTGGACAACCGGGCAAATATCCTCTCCGAGCTGGATGGATTGCTGGAAAATCTGAACCAATACCGGGACGCCCTGGCGAACGCCGACCAGCCCGCCCTGCGGGCGCTTCTGGACGAGGGCCGGAAGAGAAAGGAACAAATCGACGGATGATTTCCATTGACGTGCGGGCCTCCCGCTCCTATCAGGTGCATATCGGCCAGGGGCTGCTCCCCGGTCTGGGACAAAGCACAAAAGCGCTGTGTCCCAGGGCGGAGCGCTTTGTCCTGGTGACGGACGACGCCGTGGCCCCCCTGTGGGGCGGTAAGGCGCTGGAAAGCCTCCGGGCCGCCGGTCTCGCCGGGGAAGCATACATCCTGCCCCACGGGGAGGCCAGCAAGACGGCGGAGAGCCTCATAACGCTGCTGGATTTCGTGACCGGCCAGCGCCTGACCCGGAGCGACTGCATCGTCGCCCTGGGGGGCGGCATGACCGGCGACCTGACAGGGCTTGCCGCCGCCGTGTATATGCGGGGCATCGACTATATCCAGGTTCCCACAACGCTTCTCGCGGCGGTGGATTCCTCCGTGGGCGGCAAAACCGCCGTGGATCTGCCCGCCGGGAAGAATCTCATGGGCGCTTTCTGGCAGCCCGCCTATGTGCTGTGCGACACGGACACGCTCGCCACGCTGCCGGGGGATATTTTCACCGACGGCTGCGCCGAGGTGATAAAATACGCCGTCCTGTTCGACGACGGTCTGTTCTCCCTGCTGGAACGGGAGGGGAAGGATTTTCCCCGCGAGGAGGTCATTGCCCAGTGCGTCCGCTTCAAGCGGGACGTGGTGGGCGAGGACGAGCGGGATGCCGGCGGGCGGCGGGGGCTTCTGAATCTGGGGCACACGCTGGCCCACGCCATAGAGGCTTGCAGCGATTTTTCCGTCTCCCACGGAAAGGCCGTGGCCATCGGCACCGCCGTCGTGTGCCGGGCCGCCGGGAAAAACGATCTCTGCGCCCCGGAGGTGCCGGAGCGGGTGTGTGCGCTGCTGCAAAAATTCGGCCTGCCCACGGAAACGGACATCCCCCTCGACCGGCTGATGGAGCCGATGCTCTCAGACAAAAAGCACGCCGGCAGCCATATGAACCTTGTGGTGCCGGAAAAGATCGGCCTATGCTCCATGCACTCCATGGACGACACGGCCCTTTATCACTTTATGGAAGCGGGAATGTGACATGAAAGCCACCATCTACCCCTCTCCCCTCAGCGGGGATATACCGGCCATCGCCTCCAAATCCCAGGCCCACCGGCTGCTGATATGCGCGGCCCTGGCGGATAAGACGACCACCATTGCCTGCCCCACCCTCTCGGCGGACATCACCGCCACGGCGAACTGCCTGCGGGCCTTGGGCGCGGATATTGACTATACGGACGGGGTCTTCACCGTCCGGCCCATCTCCACACCGGCGACCCGGCCTGTGCTGGACTGCGGGGAGAGCGGCTCCACCCTGCGGTTTTTGCTGCCGGTGGTGTGCGCCCTGGGCGCAAATGCTGAGATCCGCATGGGCGGACGCCTGCCAGACAGGCCCCTCTCCCCGCTGTGGGAGGAGCTGGAGCGCCACGGGGCAGTTTTGACAAAGCCCAGCCATGAGTGCATTGCCGTCTCCGGCCAGCTCACCGGCGGGGACTATACCCTGGACGCGGGCATATCCTCCCAGTTCATCAGCGGGCTGCTGTTTGCCCTGCCGCTGCTGGACGGCGCGAACCGCATCCAGCTCACGGGGACGCTGGAATCCGCCGCCTATCTGGACATGACCATCCAGGCCCAGGCCCTTTTCAGCGTCAACAGCGTGTTGGAGGACGGGGGCTATACCCTGCCCGCCGGGCAGCGCTATGTCTCCCCCGGCGCTGCGAAGGTGGAGGGCGACTGGTCGAACGGGGCCTTCTGGATCGCGGCGGACAGGATCCTGGGCGGCACCCTGAACATCACGGGCCTTGACCCCAGCTCCCCCCAGGGGGATAAGGCGGCGGAGGCCCTGTCGCTGCGTATCGCCGCGGGCAGCGCCGTGATAGACTGCCGGGATGTTCCCGACCTTGTCCCCGTTCTCTCCGTGCTGGCCGCCGTCAGCCCTGGGGAGACCCAGTTTATCAACGCCGGGCGGCTCCGCATCAAGGAGAGCGACCGCCTCCAAACCACCGCCGCGCTGCTCTCCGCCCTGGGGGCGGATGTGAAGGAGCTGCCGGAGGGACTTGTTGTGCGCGGAAAGGCCCAGCTTGCCGGGGGCGAGGTGGACAGCGCCAACGACCACCGCATCGCCATGAGCGCGGCTGTCGCCGCCATTGCCTGCACAGGGCCGGTCATTCTCCACGGAGCGCAGGCGGTGAACAAGTCCTATCCCGCCTTCTGGGCGGATTATCAGCGGCTGGGTGGCCGCGTCACGCTGGAGGAGGAGCCATGAGCAACAGCTTCGGAAGCCGCTACCGCTTCACCATCTTCGGCCAGTCCCACGCCCCGGCCATCGGCGTGACCATCGAGGGGCTGCCCGCCGGATTTGCCCCGGATATGGAGGCACTGGGGGCCTTTCTGGCCCGCCGTGCGCCGGGCCAGGGTCCGTATTCCACCCCCCGGAAGGAGGCGGACAGGCCGGAGTTTATAGCGGGTCTTGTGGACGGCCACACCTGCGGCGCGCCGGTGACAGCGGTTATCTATAACACCAACACCCGCAGCGGGGACTATGAAAACCTCCGCCGCGTCCCACGCCCCGGTCACGCGGATTACACCGCCTGGGTCAAATATGGCGACGCGCGGGATGTGGCCGGAGGCGGGCAGTTTTCGGGCCGCCTCACAGCGCCGCTCTGCATCGCTGGAGGGCTTGCGCTTCAGCTTCTGGAGCGGGAGGGCGTTTCCATCCGCGCCCGTATTCTCTCCATCGGCGGGGAGACGGAGCCGGAGAAAATGCGCGCCGGACTTGATGCGGCCAAAGCCGCCGGAGATTCCCTTGGCGGGGTGATAGAGTGCGTGTGCGAAGGCGTCCCGGCGGGGCTGGGCGAGCCGATGTTCGGCGGCATGGAAAACCGCATCAGTCAGGCGGTGTTTGCCATCCCCGCCGTGAAGGGCATCGAGTTCGGGGCCGGTTTCGCCGCCGCCGGACTCACCGGCAGCCAGAACAACGACCCGTTTTATTATGACGCCTCCGGCGTCGTCCGCACCCGCACCAACAACCACGGGGGGATTCTTGGCGGCATCACCAGCGGTATGCCCATCGTATTTAGGGCCGCCGTCAAGCCCACCCCCTCCATCGGCATCGAGCAGGACAGCGTTGACCTGACCACCGGAGAAAGTGTGAAGCTCACCGTCTCCGGGCGGCATGACCCCTGCATCGTGCCAAGGGCCGTCCCGTGCATGGAGGCCGCCGCCGCCTGCGCCATTTATGACGCGCTGCTGGAAAATAACAGATAAGGGGAAAACGACCTATGGAATTATCTCAGTTGCGAGAACAGATAGACGACCTGGACAGACAGATCGTGGCCCTGCTGGAGCAGCGGCTGGACGTCGCGGAGGGCATCGCCCACTATAAGCTGGAAAATGGCCTGCCCGTGCTGGACGAGGCGCGGGAGGAGGAAAAGCTCGCCGCCATCCAGGCCCTGTGCCGCCCGGAAACCGGCGACGCCCTGCGGGATGTATACGTCCACATCCTCGCCGCCAGCCGCAGCTGGCAGACCAGGCTTATGGAGGGTTCCCATGGAGAATAAATATGGTCTTCTGGGCCGGACGCTGGGCCATAGCTGGTCGCCCCAGATACACGCCATGCTGGCGGATTACGATTACCGCCTGTATGAGACAGAGCCGGAGGCGCTGGGGGATTTTCTCACCACCACGCCCCTCGCGGGCATGAACGTGACCATCCCCTATAAAAAGGACGTCATCCCCTACTGCGCCAAGCTCTCCGACGCGGCGCGCCGCATCGGCAGCGTGAACACCCTGACCCGCCACAGCGACGGCTGGCACGGGGACAACACGGATTACGACGGTTTTGTCCATATGGTGAAAAGCGCCGGCATCTGCGCGGCCGGGGGCAAGGCCCTGGTCTTCGGCTCCGGGGGTGCGTCTCTCGCGGTGAAGGCCGCCCTGGCGGATTTGGGCGCGGGGCCAATCGTCACCATATCCCGCTCCGGGCCGGACAACTACGACAATCTTGACCGCCACCGGGACGCGAGGCTGCTGGTGAACACCACGCCCCTGGGGATGTATCCCAACACAGGGGTCTCCCCCGTGACCGTGGCGGACTTTCCCGCCTGTCAGGGGGTGCTGGACGTAGTATATAACCCCCAGCGCACCCAACTGCTGCTGGAGGCGGAGGCCCTGGGTCTGCCCCGCGCCGGGGGGCTTTCCATGCTGGTGGCCCAGGCAAGGCGCAGCGCGGAGCTGTTTTTGAATCATTCCATCTCGGACGGGCGGGTGACGGAGATCGTCGCCACTCTCTCCCGCCAGATGGAAAACATCATCCTCATCGGTATGCCCGGCTGCGGCAAAACCACCATCGGCCAGGCTCTGGCCAAGGCCCTGAACCGCCCCTTTTATGACGCGGACGAGCAGGTGGTCGAAAAAACCGGCCAGTCCATCCCGGCGCTGTTCGCCGCCGGGGGTGAGGCGGGGTTCCGGGCGGAGGAGACCGCCGTCCGGGCTGAACTTGGAACGGACTCCGGGGCCGGTATCGCCACCGGCGGCGGCTGCGGGACGCGGGAGGAAAATTACCCCCTCCTGCAC
>JAJQHT010000245.1 GCA_021199595.1 Oscillospiraceae bacterium | reverse complement strand
ACGGGAAGTAACAAAGGCCCTTATACAGAACGCAGAGCGCCCGCGAAGGTTCCCGTGGGCGCTCTGTTTTTTCAGGCATCAGTTCGTCGAATCCTCTACCACCTCGCCGGTGTTGCTGCTGTCAGTGGCCAGGGAGAGGATGGTGGTGCGCAGGGTGGACATGGAGCCGCTGTCGCAGACGTAGTAGGTGCCCACCACCTGCTGAATGGCGTCTCCTATGAAGTACAAAATCGGCCCGGAGCCGTCGGACAGGGTGACGGATATGGTGATGGTGTCTCCCTCTGCCTCCGTCTGAGATTCACTGGTGGCGGTGATGGACGTAACAGCTTGGACAAGAGAGACCGCTGTATCCCCGCTCAGCGTGAGATACCCGCTCTGCCCGTCGATGGAATAGCTGACGTACACTCCGGTAACGGTCAGCTCGCTGTCCCCGCTGGCGGCGTCCGCCGCCGTCTGGAAATCGTCCCGCAGGCCGGTGATAAGGCCGCCCTCAAAAGCTTCTGTCTCCGTCTGCGGTACGATGGAGATGCTGGCGAGCGTCTCCGTGCCGCTGAGCCAGTAATACACCGGCCCATAGTCGCCGGAGACTGTCACCGTCAGGCAGGCGTCCGTGAAGGTGAAGGTATAGGCCGTCCCGTCCGCCATGGTGAAGATATAATCCGTATAGGTGGTCAGGTCGATGTTCTGGTCGGGACTTCCCTCCACGCTGGTGACGGTGGCGTTCGCGAGTAGGCTGAACACCGTGCGGATGGTATCCTCGTCCGTGGCGGTAATGGTGGCGCCCCCGTTGGAGCGGCGGCCCACGGAGACGGGGAGATTTTCCTCGAACCCGTCTGCGAAGGCGCGGACGCTGTCGTCAAAATACAGGTCGAACAGGTCGTAGCCGCTGTCATAGACCGGGAAGGTCAGAGCAAACAGCGCGTCCCCGCCGGTATAGGTATAGCTGCCCGTATAGGTGGTCAGCACCGAGCCGTTAAAGGTGACGGAATAGACCGTCCCATCGGACATGGTGAAGGCATAGGTGCAGCTCGTCCCCTCCTGGGCGGCGTCCTCATCCGCCCGGCCGGTGACGGTCATGTCCTTCAGGGCGTCGCAGGCGGCGATAATGGAGGCCCGGTCAAATACCGGGGAGGCACTGCCGCTGCCCTCCTGGCAGCTCAGAGCCACAGGGGTGTCCTCATAGTAATTGCTGCCGAAATCATCCCAGCCCATGAAGGCGTAGAAGGACTTTTCCGTAAAATCCCCGTCCTCCGTCTGGTCAAGCTGGGGGCTGATGGAGGCCGATACCTCGTCCTCCGTCTCGTCCGCCGCGCCCGGCATAATGCTCACAAAGCTGCCGCAGGCGGTCAGCACAAAAAGCATGGCCGCGCCGCAGCAAAGCGCAAAAAATTTTTTCATATTCCGTCCCATCCTTCCGATGAAATGGCGTTGGTGTTCTACGCGCAATATGATAGCAAGGCGGCTTTTATGGCTTCCCTCAGGCCGCCTGTGGCTATTATAGCATAGCTTTTCGATTTGGAAAAGGGGTCATATGACCGTCGCGTCAAACGTCCCCGCGTTTCTGTCCACGGTGCAGCGGACAGTCTGGCCGCCGCCGGTGCGGGTGAAGATCAGCCTGCCGCCCCCCGCGTGCTGGAAGCGGATGTCGCCGACCCGCAGAGCGGGAAGCCTGTTTTTCATTTGCGCGAGGGAGCGGTACAGCGCCTGCATTTTCTCGTCCTCATGGCCCCAGGGGAAGGGCAGGCGGCACATGGGGTCAGGCCCGCCGGTCATGCCGGCCTCGTCCCCGTAATAGATAAGCGGGGAGCCGGGCAGGGCAAACTGCAAAAAGGCGGCGACGCGCCGCTCCTTCTCGCCCGGCAGGAGCGTGCCGATGCGCTGGGTGTCATGGGAGCCGAGAACGGTCATGCAGCAGTCCAGCGACCCGGCGGGGTAATTTTCCGCAATGGTCATGACGGTCTCCGCCAAATGCTCTCCGCCCTCCCGGCCGGAGGCGAAGGCCATGATGGGCTTGCGGAAGGGGTAGTTGATGGCCCCGTCCAGCTCCGCGCCGGTGAAATAGGCGCGCTGCACCCCGTAGCTGACCTTGTTGGACACGTCCTCCCACACCTCGCCGATGACGACGTCCTCCGGATTTTCCGCCTTCACCCGGCGGCGCAGCGCGGCGATGAACGCGTCCGGCAGCTCGTCCGCCACGTCCAGGCGGAACCCGTCCGCGCCCAGGTGCAGCCATTTGGCCACCACGCCCTGATCGCCCAGGATAAATTCCATATAGTCCGGATCCGTCTCGTTCACGCAGGGAAGCGTATCAATTCCCCACCAGGAGGTGTATTTCGTGGGAAATTCCTGAAAATCGTACCACTTATAATAGGGAGAATCGGCTCCTGCTGATACGGCTCCACCACCGAAGCGGTTTTCGCCGTCGAAATACACGCTGTCCCGTCCCGTGTGGGAAAACACCCCGTCCAGCACGATGCGAAGCCCCCTTGCATGGGCCTCGCGGCACAGGCGGACAAAATCCTCCTCCGTCCCCAGCATGGGGTCGATGCGGGTATAGTCCGCCGTGTCGTACCGATGGTTGGAGGCGGCCATGAAAATGGGGTTCAGGTATATCCCGTGCACCCCCAGCCCGGCGATATAGTCGCGCTTTTCCGTGATGCCGTTCAGGTTGCCTCCGGCGAAGTCGGAGGCGTCCCTGGTGGCGGGGACAAAGCTGTCAAAGTCCCGGAGAATGTACGGCTCCATCTTGTCCGTCAGGTCACAGTCCCCGCTTTTCGCGAAGCGGTCGGGGAATATCTGGTAATATACCACGCCCCGATAACTCTCCGGCACCTGGTAATCCGCCGGCAGGACGGACAGCTGCCATCGATCTCCCAGTCCCATGTTGGTGCCGTCCCCGGCTTTGAACAGGTCGAAATCCCCGTTTTTGTCCCAGATGTGGAAGCAGTAGAAATACAGCCCCGGCGTCTCCGGAGTGAAGCGGCCCCTGAACAGGTCGTAATCTCCCGCCGTCTCCGCCTTTTCCAGCGGAACCTCCAGGCCCTCCGCCGTCAGCACTACCCGGAAAGCCCCGCACTCTGTGGGAATATGTATGCAAATATGACATTCCTGCCCTGCCCAAACCGGGCCGAACGGCGTTTTATGCGCCGCGTCCCGGCTGTTATATAGTATGTTCATCCGCGCCCTCCTGTGGGGAAAATGGTTTTCCTGTATTATAACACAAGGCCGCCTATGTGGAAAGCGCCCCGTTCCGGGCAATTTTCTTCCATAAGCGCCCGCTCCCTATTGACAAATACCCCCATGGGGTATATAGTAGGGCTGTGCTGGATATACTATGCTATATTTTTTGAAGGAGGCGGCCATATGGGAGAGCCGGACTATTGCAGCCATTGCAGCATGAAAACAAAGGAGCGGCCGGAGGAGGAGTATAAAAAGCTGATGAACCGCCTCAACCGCATCGAGGGGCAGATTCGGGGCCTCAAGGGAATGCTGGAGAGGAATGCCTACTGCACGGACATTCTGGTGCAGTCGTCCGCCGTGTCGGCGGCGCTGAATGCGTTCAACAAGGAGCTTCTGGCAAACCACATCCGCACCTGCGTGACCCAGGACATCCGGGAGGGTCGGGATGAGGTCATCGACGACCTGCTGGCCACCCTGCAAAAGCTGATGAGATAGGAGGAATTTTTATGGAACAATATACCGTGACCGGCATGAGCTGCGCGGCCTGCTCCGCCAGGGTGGAAAAGGCCGTGTCCAAGGTGCCGGGGGTAACGAGCTGCTCTGTCAGCCTGCTGACAAACTCCATGGGCGTGGAGGGGGAGGCGTCCCCCCAGGCCGTCATAGCCGCCGTGACGGCGGCAGGGTATGGTGCGGCCCTGAAGGGCGGCTCCGGCGGCGGAAAAAGCGCCGCCTCGGCCTATGCCGCAGAGGAGGAGGCGCTGCGCGACCATGAAACGCCGGTATTAAAGCGGCGGCTCATCGTGTCCCTCGTGTTTTTAGCGGTGCTGATGTATTTCTCCATGGGCCATATGATGTGGGGCTGGCCGATACCCGCCTGGTTTGAGGGGAACCACGTTGCCATGGGCCTCGTGCAGCTGCTGCTGTGCGTCGCCGTCATGGTGATAAACCAGAAGTTTTTCATCAGCGGCTATAAAAGCCTCGCAAACCGCGCCCCGAATATGGACACCCTGGTGGCGCTCGGCTCCTCCGCCTCCTTCGTCTGGAGCGTTTACGCGCTGTTTGCCATGACGGACGCCGTGGTGAAGGGGGATGGGGCGCTGGTCTCGACCTATATGGACGAGTTTTATTTTGAGTCCGCCGCCATGATTCTGACGCTTATCACCGTGGGGAAGCTCCTGGAGGCCCGCTCCAAGGGCAAGACCACGGACGCGCTGAAAAGCCTGATGAAGCTGGCTCCCAGGACGGCCGTGCTGGTGCGCGGCGGCGCGGAGGAGACCGTCCCCATCGACCAGGTGCAGACGGGGGACGTCTTCGTGGTGCGCCCCGGCGAGAATATCCCCGTGGACGGGGTTATCCTGGAGGGGGCCACCGCCGTGAACGAATCCGCCCTGACGGGGGAGAGCATCCCCGTGGACAAGGGGGAGGGGGACGCGGTCTCCGCCGCCACGGTGAACCAGTCCGGCTTCATCAAATGCCGGGCCACCCGCGTGGGGGAGGATACCACTCTCTCCCAGATTATCAAAATGGTCAGCGACGCCGCCGCCACCAAGGCCCCCATCGCGAAGGTCGCGGACAAGGTCTCCGGCGTGTTCGTCCCGACGGTCATCGCCATCGCGGTCGTCACAACGGTCATATGGCTGCTGGTGGGGCAGACGTTCAGCTTCGCCCTCTCCCGCGGCATCTCCGTGCTGGTTATCTCCTGCCCGTGCGCATTGGGCCTTGCCACCCCGGTGGCTATCATGGTGGGTAACGGCAAGGGGGCCAAAAACGGTATCCTGTTCAAGACCGCCGTCTCCCTGGAGGAGACGGGCAAAACCCAGATTGTCGCCCTGGATAAGACCGGCACCATCACGAGCGGCGAGCCGCGGGTGACAGATCTCGCCCCGGCGGAGGGCTTCACAGAGGCGGAGCTTCTCTCCCTCGCCTGCGCGCTGGAGGCGAAAAGCGAACACCCCCTGGCGAAGGCCGTCCTGCTCCGCGCGGAGCAGGAGGGGACTTCTCCCGCGGAGGTCACGGAGTTCCAGGCCCTGCCCGGCAACGGGCTTTCCGCCCTGCTGGACGGGGAGCCGGTGGTGGGCGGCAGTATGCGCTTCATCGGTGAGCAGACGGACATCCCCGCCGATCTGCTGGCCCGGGCGGAACGCTTCGCCGAGGACGGCAAGACCCCGCTGCTGTTCACCAGAGGGGGACGCCTCGCCGGCATCATCGCCGTGGCGGACGTTATCAAGGAGGACAGCCCCCAGGCCGTCCGGGAGCTGCAAAACATGGGCATCAAGGTCGTCATGCTCACCGGCGACAACGAAAAGACCGCCCGCGCCATTGGCCGCGAGGCCGGGGTGGATGAGGTCATCGCCGGGGTACTGCCGGACGGCAAGGAGGCCGTTGTCCGTCGTTTGCAGCAATACGGCAAGGTCGCCATGGTGGGGGACGGCATCAACGACGCCCCGGCCCTGACCCGGGCGGACATGGGCATCGCCATCGGCGCGGGAGCGGACGTCGCGATTGACGCGGCGGACGTGGTGCTGATGAAAAGCCGCCTGTCCGATGTGCCCGCCGCCATCCGGCTCAGCCGCGCCACCCTGCGGAACATCCACCAGAACC
>JAJQHT010000227.1 GCA_021199595.1 Oscillospiraceae bacterium | reverse complement strand
TGACGATTTATGATATGTGCAAGGCTGTCCAGCGGGAAATTGTGATAGAAAATATACATCTTGTGGAAAAATCCGGGGGTAAATCCGGGCTTTATCGGTGGGAGGAGAATCATCATGGCTAAGGTAGTGGCCGTTTGCATCAGTACAGAGAAGGGAACGCCCAAGTTTGAAGTCCCTTCGGCGGAGCTGCGGGAAAATCACGGCATCGTGGGGGACGCCCACGCCGGGCCGTGGCATCGGCAGATAAGCCTTTTGGGGACGGAGAGCGTGGACAAAATGCGGGAGAAAATCCCCGACCTGCCCCATGGGGCTTTTGCGGAAAACATTCTGACGGAGGGCATCTGCCTTTACGCTTTGCCTGTTGGCACACGGCTGCAAATCGGCCCCGCTCTGACAGAGGTCACGCAGATTGGCAAGGAATGTCACCAGGGTTGCGCTATCCGCAAGATCACCGGGGACTGCGTTATGCCAAGAGAGGGCATTTTCGTCCGCGTCCTGACCGGCGGCGTGGTGCAGGCGGGGGACGAGATAGAGATCGTATCTGAATAAAGCAATCAGGAGGGACTTGACCATGGAATATACAGCGGCGGTTATCACCGTCAGCGATAAAGGCTCTCGGGGCCAGCGGGAGGACACCGGCGGGCCGCTGGTGTGCCAGCTTTTGGAAGAGGCCGGGTATCAGGTGGTGTATACCGCCATCGTGCCGGACGAGCCGGAGGAAATACAGGCGGCGCTGCGCCTGTGCGCGGATGAAAAGGACGCGGCCCTGTGCCTGACTACCGGCGGCACCGGCTTCGCCCCCAGGGATGTTACCCCGGAGGCTACCGTCGCCGTCTGCGACAAGCTGTGTCCCGGCATCCCGGAGGCCATGCGCTATGAGGGGCTGAAAATCACCCCCCGCGCTATGCTCAGCCGTGCCCAGGCGGGGATTCGGGGCCGAACACTGATCGTGAACCTGCCCGGCAGTCCCCGCGCCATCCGGGAGAACCTGGAGCCGGTGCTGCCCGCCCTGGAGCATGGGCTGGAAATGCTGCGGGGCAAGGGCCGGGACTGCGCCACAGACCCGCGATGAGCCGCCCTGTCTATTCCCTGGTGGGCTGGTCGGACAGCGGCAAGACCACCATTCTGGAAAAGCTGGTTCCAGAGCTGAAAAAGCGGGGCCTGACCGTAGCCGTGGTGAAGCATGAGGGCCACGAGTTCGACATGGACACCCCCGGCAAGGACACCTGGCGCATGACGAAGGCCGGGGCGGACGTGACCGCCATCGTCAGCGAGACCCACGCCGCCATTTTGGAAAACCGGCCCCTGACGCTGGAGGAGACGGTGGCCCGCATCCAGGATGTAGACATTGTGCTGACCGAGGGGGGGAAGGAAGGGCCTTTCCCCAAAATCGGCGTCGTTCGGGGCAAGGGGCTGCCCCCGGTGAAGGGGGAGTACATTCTCGTGATGAGCGACGAGCCGGTGTGGACAGATGTTCCCGTGCTGCACCTGCGGGACATAAAGGGCCTGGCCGACAGACTGATCAGGGATATGGAGGACAGACGGTGATTCGCAGGGCAACGACAGAAGATGTGGCGGGAATCGCCCGGATATACGACGAGATACACACCGAGGAGGAGGCGGGCCGGACTACCACCGGCTGGATACGGGGCATTTATCCCACAAGACGGACGGCGGAGGACGCTGTTCAGGCGGGGGAGATGTTTGTCCGGGAGGCGGAGGGCCGCATTGTGGCCGCCGCCCGCATCAACCAGGTGCAGGATCCGGCCTACGCCCAGGCAATTTGGCAGACAAGTGCGCCGCCGGAGCGGGTTATGGTGCTGCACACTCTGGTGGTCTCCCCGGCGGCAAAGGGGCGGGGCTATGGCTCCTCCTTCGTCCGTTTCTATGAGCAGTACGCCAGGGAGCGGGGCTGTCCGTTTTTGCGTATGGACACCAACGTGCGAAACACCGCCGCCCGCGCCCTCTATCAGCGTCTCGGCTACCAGGAGGGGTCTGTTGTCCCCTGTACCTTCAACGGCCTGGAGGGGGTCAGGCTTCTGTGCCTGGAAAAAACGCTGGAACAATAAAGAAACGTCGGCACATGCCGGCGTTTTTTTCCGCTGTTGTGGGTACACTAAATGTGTGCTTCACCCTTGCAGGAGGCAAAACGGTGTGATACAATATAATGGTTCGACAAGAATTTTGTGGAAGGATGTACCCTATGAGCGGACAGGCCTATGACATTTTCATCCTGGGCGGCGGCCCGGCGGGGCTTTCGGCGGCGCTGACGGCCCATGCCAGAGGGCGGCGGGTCATGGTGCTGACAAACGACCCGGCGGCCAGCCCCCTTGCCAGGGCGGGGCGAATTGACAACTACCCCGGTCTGACCGGCGTAAGCGGCCTTGCGCTGCTGGAAGCCATGATGGACGGCGTGAAGAAGCAGGGGATAGACGTGACCATTGGCCGGGCCACCGGCGTTATGGCCTCCGGCGGGCGGTTTTATATCACCGCCGAGCGGGATTTTTACGAGGCGAAAAGCCTTATTCTTGCCACCGGCGCACAGCAGGGAACCAAGCCCGTTCCCGGCGAGGCGGAGCTTTTGGGCAAGGGCGTGAGCTATTGTGCCACTTGCGACGGTATGCTCTATAAGGGCCGGGACGTGGCCGTGCTGGACATGGGCGGCCCCGGTCAGGAGGCGGCGGAGTTTTTGCGGAGCCTTGGCTGCCGGGTGGAATATTTTGACAAAAAACGGGCCAGAAGCTACGCCATTTCCGGGGAGAATAAGGTGGAGGCCGTCGTCGCGGACGGGACGCCCTATCCCGTGGCGGGGGTGTTCGTCATGCGGGCCACCATGGCGGCGGAGACGCTTCTGCCGGGTCTGGCCCTGGAGGAGGGACACATCCAGGTGGACGAGACCATGGCCGCCAGCGTAACCGGCGTGTTCGCCGCCGGGGACTGTATAGGCCGTCCCTACCAGGTGGCCCGCGCCGTGGGCCAGGGCAATATGGCCGCCCTCAGTGCGGATAAATTTTTGAAATCACAGGAAAACCAATAAGCAAAGGAGCTTGAAGATATATGAGCGCGATAAACCTGACAGCGGAGACCTTTGGTGAGGCCATCGCATCCGGGGTGACGCTGGTGGACTTCTGGGCCACTTGGTGCGCTCCCTGCCGGGCCCAGGGGCCGGTGGTAGAGGAATTTGCCGCAAAACAAGACCGGGTCAAGGTGGGAAAGGTAGACGTGGACGCGCAGCCCTGTCTGGCGCAGCGCTACGGCGTTATGTCCATCCCGACCCTGATCGTCTTTGAAAACGGAGAGGAGATCGCCCGCCAGGTGGGGATGTCCTCCATAGAGGAAATCGAGGAAATGTGTCAATGAAAGAGTTACCGAAGCAATACGACCCCAAACAGGTGGAAAACCGCATCTATCAGATGTGGCTGGACGGGGGCTATTTCCACGCCAAGCGCGACCCGGAGAAAAAGCCCTTCACCATCGTCATCCCGCCCCCCAACGTCACCGGCCAGCTCCATCTGGGCCACGCCGTGGACGAGACTATTCAGGACGTTCTCATCCGCTATAAGCGGATGAAGGGCTATTCCGCCCTCTGGGTGCCGGGCTATGACCACGCGGGCATCGCCACCCAGATCAAGGTGGAGGAAAGCCTCCGCAAGGAGGAGGGCCTGACCCGCTTCGACCTGGGGCGGGAGAAATTTCTTGACCGGGTGTGGGACTGGAAGAATAAATACGGCGACCGCATCGTCACCCAGCTCAAGACCCTGGGTTCCTCCTGCGACTGGGAGCGCCAGCGCTTCACCATGGACGAGGGGTGCTCCAAGGCCGTGCGGGAGGTGTTTTGCAGCCTGTACGAAAAGGGCCTTATCTATAAGGGCAAGCGCATCATCAACTGGTGCCCTCACTGCACCACCGCTCTATCCGACGCGGAGGTGGAGTATGAGGAAAAGCCCGGCCACCTGTGGCACGTCCGCTACCCCCTGACGGATGGCTCCGGCTATGTTATCATCGCCACCACCCGGCCTGAGACCATGCTGGGCGACTCCGGCGTGGCCGTGAATCCTGCGGATGAACGGTATACGGATCTGGTGGGGAAGACCTGCACCCTGCCTCTGGTGGGGCGGGAGATCCCCATCGTGGCGGACGAGTACGTAGACATGGCCTTCGGCACCGGCTGCGTGAAGATGACCCCCTGCCACGACCCCAACGACTTCGAGGTGGGCCTGCGGCATAATCTGGAGCAGATTCTCATCCTGGACGGGGACGGCAAAATCATCAACGGCGGCAAATACGACGGCATGGATCGCTATGAGGCCCGGAAGGCCATTGTGGCCGACCTGGAGGAGCAGGGCTATCTCGTGAAGGTGGAGGATCACGTCCACAATGTCGGCACCTGCTACCGCTGCCACAGCGACGTGGAACCCCTGGCAAGCGACCAGTGGTTTGTGAAGATGGAACCCCTGGCTAAGGAGGCCATTCGGGTGGTGGAGGACGGCACAATAAAGTTCGTCCCCGAACGCTTCTCCAAAACGTACTTAAACTGGATGTACAGCGTAAAGGACTGGTGCATCAGCCGTCAGCTATGGTGGGGCCATCAGATTCCCGCCTGGTACTGCGACGACTGCGGCCACGTCACCGTGTCCCGGACGGACGCCTGCCAGTGCGAGGCCTGCGGGTCGAAGAACATACACCGTGACCCGGACGTGCTGGACACCTGGCTCAGCTCCGCCCTGTGGCCATTCTCCACCCTGGGCTGGCCGGACAAGACGGAGGATCTGGAATACTTCTATCCCACGGACGTGCTGGTGACGGGGTATGACATCATCTTCTTCTGGGTGGCCCGGATGATATTCTCCGGCATGGAGCATATGAAGCAGGAGCCGTTCCACACGGTTCTGATACACGGCCTTGTCCGGGATCCCCAGGGCAAGAAAATGTCCAAATCCGCCGGGAACGGCGTTGACCCCATCCAGGTCATCGACCAGTTCGGCGCGGACGCCCTGCGCTTCAACATCATCACCGGCAACTCCCCTGGCAACGATATGCGCTTCTATGTGGAGCGGTGCGAGGCCATGCGGAATTTTGCCAACAAGCTGTGGAACGCCGCCCGGTACGTCATTATGAACCTGACGGTGGAGGAAAACCGCCTGCCCGACACCCTGCGGCTGGAGGATAAATGGATCCTCTCCAAGCTCAACGACCTGACGGCCCAGGTCAACGACAACTTTGACAAGTACGAGCTGGGCCTGGCCGCCACGAAGATATACGACTTCATCTGGGACAGCTTCTGCGACTGGTTCATTGAAATCACCAAGCCCCGCCTGAAGGATGGGGATGAGGGAGCGCAGCGGGTGCTGCTGTATGTGCTGACGGATATTCTCCGCCTGCTCCATCCCTTTATGCCCTTCATCACCGAGGAGCTTTACGGCGCCATCCCCCACGACGGGGAGGCCCTGATTGTGGACGCCTATCCTGAGTATGACCCGGCCCTGGCCTTCCCCCAGGAGGAGGCGGGTTTTGAGAGCATCATGACCGCCGTGAAGGCTGTCCGCAGCCGCCGTGCGGAGATGAACGTCCCGCCCTCCAAGCGGCCCAGCCTGATTTTGGTCACAGAGAAGCCGGAGGTGTTCGAGGCCGGGCGGGTGTATATGGCAAACCTGGCCTATGCCGGACAAATCACCATCACGGACGCGCCCCCGGCGGATATTGCCGGTATGGTGAACGTGGTGACGGAGGACGCCAAAATCTTCATGCCCCTGGCGGAGCTGGTGGATTTGGACAAGGAGCGGGCCAGAAT
>JAJQHT010000230.1 GCA_021199595.1 Oscillospiraceae bacterium | reverse complement strand
GGGCTAGGCTTGCCTGGCCTTGCCTTGTCTTACCTAGACTTACCTTACCTTACCTCGGGTCACCATTTTAAAGTTTTTAACAATCTTTGGGAGAAATATAGCCCGCAGCCAGCGGGTAAGGGGCTTCAAGCGCCTGGGAGCATGGACTTATACATCCCGGGGTGATAGCGCTCGGGACGGATATAGTTGTTCCGGCCCCAGTCGCATATGTGATATACCTTTCCGGGATAAATCGGGACAATGAACTGCATCTCCTCCAGCTCCGCCAGCGCCTTGGACGGTGCGCCCGTCATGCGCATCACGCCCAGCGCTTCGACGCATCCATCGTCGTCCGCCGCCATCCCAAGGTCATAATACAGCAGCCGCGCAGCCCGCGAAAGACTTAAAAACCGGCTGCTGCTGATAATAGACCGCGCAAACATCCGCCGCTCCGCCATAATCATGCCTCCTATATCGTGTTGCGTACACGGTTTCTTTATGGTTGCATTATAGCACTGTATTTTGCGTTTGTCAAGAGGGTGAGTTGCGTTTATTTGGAATGTTGGAAAAATACCGCACAGCAGTTGCATATGCTGCTGTGCGGTTGTTTTTTGCGTGTGGGGTGTGGGGTGCTGCTGTGGCAATGGTCGTCATGACATAAAGGGAAAGCGTATCAGTCGCCGGAATTGAAGGCGACCAGTGCTTCCCAGTCGATGCTGCCGTCGTCCCTGCAGAACCTGTTGGAAAACTCCCGTACCAGTCTATTGGACGCTCGGTTATAGCTTTCCTTGTAGGCGGCTATGTACTGTTCCGGAAGGGTTCCCATAAAGCTGATGATTTTTATGTAGAAATCCTCATCCCCGGTCAGGGCGGCCCAAAATTGCTTTCCGGCCAGCTCCTGATATATTTTGGGCCTGCCCCGTCCGCTGGAGCTTTTCCTGCCGTAGCAATAACCGATATACGCCTCGTACCGCATCCGGGCCTGCTGCGCCAGCTTAGAGGCCGCCATGAAATTTTGCTCCTGGCGCTTTTTGCTGTCGGCGTTAAACACCGATGGGCCGCTCTTGACGGCCACGGCGTAGATTGTGTTGGAGGCGTTATCCTGCACCATGATGTCTATGCCCTCCGCCAGGGCCTTGTTGCCGCCGCTGGCGGCAATGGCGATCGGCTCAAAAAAACAGTTGCCGAAAATCGTCTCCTCGCTGGAGCTGACAAATGCGCTTAAAACGGATTCCACGATTTCGGAGGCATTTTCCATCGCCTTCGCCCGATAGAGATAAGGGTTTTTGCGCTTCATAATCTTTACAATGTCCAGCTTGTCGATATTTTCAATCAGCGTGCTGTAAAAGGTTTCCAGCGCCGAGGCGACAGCCGCTGTGACGGCGGCTTCGTCGTATGAATTGTTAATAGCCAATGGCTGTTCCTCCCAGCTCCAGGGCGTCCCGGATTTTGTTGTGGACGGCAGTGCCTCGAAATCGTTTGGTTTCCACCACTGCCATGTTTTCTGCGGCGGCTATAACGGCCATGCCAATGGCCGTTCCTAGGCCCACCGGCACGGCGTTTCCAATCTGCCTGTATTTTGCTGCCGTGGTTCCCGCAAATACCCAGTCGTCAGGAAACTGCTGGAGTCTCGCGTATTCCTTGACGCTCAGGGGTCTGTCCAATCTGGGATGGCAGAGCATGGTTGCCTTCTGCGCCGGGGACGTGGTGAGGGTAGGGGAGGGCTGGGCATAGGACAGCCGCCTGTAAAAGCCCACCTTGCCGCCGCCGGAGTCATACGCGCCGCCCATAGCGGCGGGAATCAGCTCTGCCGGAAGGTCTTTCCAGTTGCCGCCTTCCGGAACCATGCGGAGATATTTTTTTCTCTCCGCGCTCAGCGTGGCGCATTCGCCTGGGGCAGTCTCCAAATCCCGGATCGCGTCCCCTACGGTTTTCCAGCGGTACGCGGGGTCTTGATGGGCCTGAAAATGGGTTGGTACCGGCAGGAAAATATTTTCATGGTCTCGGCTGCCAATGAGGACAAAACGCTCCCTGAACTGGGGAACGCCGTAATTGACCGCGTCCAGCAGACCATAGACCGTCTTGTAGCCCAGCTTGTTAAACTCTGAGAGAATCACGTCCAGCACCGTACCCAGCCGCTGTGCCGGGTCGGCTTCGTCTCTTTCCGCCGTGGGGACGTGCTTCAGCGGCGCGGATAGGAGGCCCTTTACATTTTCCATGACGAAAAACCGCGGACGGATATAGTCAATCATACGGATGAAATCCATGAACAGGCTGCCCCTTGGGTCATTGATGCCCATGCGTTTTCCGGCCGTGGAAAAGGGCTGGCAGGGAGGCCCGCCGCAAATCATAAACGGTTCCCCGATGTTCAGACCGGCGGCATCCAACAGTTCCTGGGGCTGTAAATCCCGGATGTCACCGCCCAGAACGGCATGGCCGTTGGCCTGTATTGTTTCTATGCAGGCGATGTCCGAATCCTGGCCGACAACAACGTTCAGTCCTGCGTTGCGCAAGCCAATATCCAGCCCCATGGCTCCGGAGAAAAGAGAGATTACATCCCGGTTGGAGGCATATTGGTGAAAATCCTCCCGACTGCTGCCGATGGCGGGGTTATCCGTATTTGTATTCATATACAGCATCCCTTTCTATCATATCCCATATCCTCACCCCCAAAAATCACCGCAGCCACTTGCCTAGCGCCTCCGGCGACTCGAACAGGGGGACGCAGTGCGGTTTTGATACTGCCTTCCCGTCGGCTTCGGCTTCTTTTTGGGCGATGGGGGCGTCGGAATAGAAGTGGTCTAGGCGGATATGGCGCAGCTCGTGGGCCAGGGCTTTTTGCAGCACCGGCTCGGGGTAGAGGGTGTTGAGGTAGATGTCAAACGTGCCGTCGTCGTTCATGTAGGTGATGGCCTGCACGCTGCGGTTCGGGAATTTTATGCGGCGGATATAGAAATCGTTCTCGTCCATAGAAGCTTAATATGACCGATGTTCGCTGCTGCGAAGAGCGGTGAAGAAATTCACGACGGCTTCGACCTCCTGGGGGTCGGCGCCGTCTATGCTTTTTAAGAGGGCGCGGATCTCCGGGCGGGTCTCGACCATCTCAAGATAGCGATCGAGCGCGTCGTTGTCGCTCATCTCTATCTGGTCGCTCTCGCAGGTCAGCCAGGCGGGGTTCACGCGCAGATACGCCGCGATGGCGTTCAGGACGGGGATTTTGGGCGATTTGATTTGGCCGCGCTCGTAGCGCATGATGCTCGTTTTGTTCATGCCGACGCTGGTGGCGACCTCCTCCAGCGTTTTGCCGCGCAGTACGCGGGCGCTTTTCAGCCGCGCACCCATCGTCTTCGGGTCTAAGGTTTTGCTCATGGTCGTGCCTCCTTGTTATGCAAAGTATTGTTGTTTTATGGGGTAAAACTTGTTGCGTAAAATAATTTTTCTTGATTTATCAATGGTTTCCCAAAACAGTATATCACACTTCGTTGCGAAGCGCAAGAAAAAAACTTGACATTTTAAAAATCTTGTGCTACTAATAAGACAAACAAAACGCAACGGAGGATGTTTCAGATGCTTGAAAGATGTTCGGAATGCAAATACTCAACAACGATTTATTACTCTGACTCTGAAAGAATGATGCACGCGTGCGGGTATCTGATGAAAATGTATGCCCGCCGTCCGTGTCCGGCGGGGGAGGCGTGCCGGGTGTTTGAGGAGCGGCAGGCGGAGGAGAGGAGCGCATGGCTGTGAGCGCGCTGGAATTTATCGAGGAGAATCTCTCCGTCCGCACGAAGGACGCGCGGCTCGTGCCGTTTAAGCTCAACGCCGCGCAGCTGCGGCTGTATCGTGCGCTGGAGGATCAGCGCCGGGCGGGAAAGCCCATGCGGGCGATCGTCCTGAAGGCGCGGCAGCTCGGGTTTTCAACGCTGGCGGAGGCGCTGATATTTGAGCGCACGGCCACGCGGCCCAATGTGAACAGCCTCATCGTGGCCCACCGGGAGGATGCGGCGGCGTCGCTGTTCAATATGTCGAAGCTCTTTTATGAGACGATGCCGGAGGAAAAGCGCCCGAAGTGCCGCGTCGCGAACAGCCATCAGATGCTTTTCGACTCGCCGGAGCGCGACCCGGCCCGCAAATCCCGCGACCCCGGCCTGAACAGCCGGATACGCTGCGCGAGTACAGGTGGGGCCGGAGTGGGGCGCGGGGACACCTTTCATAACGTCCACGCCTCTGAATTTGCCTATTGGGTGGGGGATAAGAACCAATCCTGGACAGCTATCATGCAGGCCGTCCCCTCCACGCCGGACACGCTCGTTATCGTGGAGAGCACCGCGAACGGCTATGAGCAGTTCCACGCGATGTGGGAGGCGGCGGTGGCGGGGGAGAGCGATTTTGTGCCGCTGTTCTTCCCGTGGTTTGAAAATCCGGAGTACCGCCGGGAGCCGGAGCCGGACGCGGTCTGGACGCCGCAGGAGCGCGATTTGCAGGCCCGCTATGGCCTCGACGCGCAGCAGCTCGCGTGGCGGCGCTGGTGCATCCGCAACAACTGCGCCGGGGACGAGCGCGTGTTCCGGCAGGAATACCCCTCCTGCCCGGAGGAGGCGTTCGTCACGAGCGGCCAGTGCGTGTTCGACGCGGAGCTTCTCGCCCGGCGGCGCAGCCAGACGGTGCGGCCCATCATGCAGGGGCGGTTCGACTACGACCCCGCGCCGGACGGCATTTCGCTCTGCCGCCCCCGGTTCCGGGAGGAGGAGCGCGGCATCGTGCGCATCTGGAAGGAGCCGCAGCCCCGGCGGCCCTATGTGATAGGCGGCGACACGGCGGGCGCGGGGTCGGATTACTTCACCGCGCAGGTGCTCGACAACACCACCGGCGAGCAGGTCGCCGTCCTCCGCCATCGGTATGACGAGGATCAGTACGCCCGCCAGCTCTATTGCCTGGGCCGGTATTACAACGACGCGCTCATCGCCGTCGAGACGAACTACTCGACCTATCCCGTGAAGCTTCTGGACATGATGGGCTATCCGCGCCTCTATGTCCGCGAGGCGGTGGATACCTTCACCGGCGCGGTGCGCGCAAGCTATGGCTTCGAGACCACGAGCCGCACGCGGCCCGTCATCATCGCGCAGCTCGTTGCCGCGTTCCGCGAGCATCCGGAGCTGTTCAGCGACCCCCTCACGCTCGGGGAAATGCTGGTGTTCCAGTATAACGAGAGCCGCCGGCCGGAGGCCATGCCCGGCGAGCACGACGACCTCGTTATGGCCCTCGCGATAGCCTGGGGCGTGCGCGGCCAGCAGTCGTATCTCGACGCCCCCGACCCCCTCCGCCGCGCCGCCTGGACGCAGGATATGATAGACGACTATCGCCGCGCCAGTCCCGAAAATCGCGCCGTTTTGGAGCGAATGTGGGGCGTTCCGTGGGCGTGAACGAGGGATTTGATGTGAATGTGGGGCGTATGTGGTGATTTGGAGGTTGTTTGGGAATATTTGGTAAGTGGGGGGATAGATGATTATTTGCTCTGTGTTTTATTAAGGAAGTGGGGATAATGTGGGGAATTTATTCAAATTGCCATGTATTCCTAATGAATTTACTTAAAAGTGGGGGACGATAATTGATTTTATGGCGAAATAGTGCCATGAGTGGGTTATCAGTGGGGTGGTGGTGCTGGGTGTTTGGGTGGTTATTAATTATGCTAAGTGGGGGATTGAATCAAAATATCACAAGAAAACAAACCAAAAGTGGCGCACCAAACCCACACAACACCCACAAAAACCACCAAAAGGAGGTGACACAATGGAGAACAGAACGAGCTATGACCAGCGCATCAGCAATGCGGGGGCGCAGGAGGTGCCCT
>JAJQHT010000052.1:4158-5831 GCA_021199595.1 Oscillospiraceae bacterium | reverse complement strand
GTCCAGGGCCAGCTCGATGATGTGATCCTCCCTGACCCCGTTTTCCACCAGCCAGCCGTGGTACAGCTCAAACAGCAAAAAGGATTTCCCGCACCGGCGGATGCCTGTGATGACCTTAATCAGTCCGTTCTCCTTCTTGGCGATTAGCTTGTTTAAATATCGGGTCCGCTGAATGACCATGACAGGCACCGTCCTTTCCTACGCCTTATATTATCCAAAAATCAAAGGAAATATAACATAAAATAAAATCACTTTGCGCAATTTTGTGCCACGGAACACTTTTGCTCTGCCTAAAGTATACCAGTCCCTCGCCTCGGCGTCAAGGGGACTTTGATCAATTTTGTGTCATGGAACGCTTTTGCGCTGGGTTCGTGCGGAGAGCAAAAAAGGCAGTATCGGGGTGATACTGCCTCTTGGGTTATATTGGGATATAGTATCCGCTTTCCGGCGCTCAGGATATACGCTTTCCAACGACCACGAAGCGCCCGTCTTCTACATGATACGCGCAGCAGGACAGGGTTATGAACTCGTCGCCGAATTCTGCGGTGACACCTGTGTCATACAGGGAGAGGGCCTTGATGTTCTCATACCAATAATCAAATTCCTCCTGGGTATCCGCCTGGAAGAATTTATAGTATTTGAACACCTCGTCCTCCGGGTAATACACCTGACTATAGAACACCGCGATAAGCTCATATTCCCGCTTCTCATATAGGCTGTCAAAGCAGAGGATATTATGCTCCGCGCCGTATTCCTCATCCTCGTATAGGGACAGATCCCCGAACATCTCGCCGGACTTCATGGTGTGCCCGTGGATGATAAGGTTCGTGGAGGGGGCCACGCCGTCCTGATAGTCGTACTCCGCCGTTCCAACGCCTACAACGGAATCCGTGTCCATAATGAGAGTGCCGTTGGTATTGTACTCCCCGTAAAAGTCCAGATAGAGATACATCTCCTCATCCTCCGGGGTCTGCACCACAGGATAGTCTATCACCGTACCCTCGATATAAAGCCAGCCTATCAGGTAATTGTTGATGGCATACAGGGCCGAATAATCGGAGAGCATCGTATATGTTATCGGCTCCGATTCATCCTCCTGCTCTGTTTCCAGAACTTCCGTTTCCCCATCCTCCTCGTCCGCCGGCGGCATGGTAGCGCTTATCAGCTGCTTCAACTCATCCTGCTGCTGGTTCAGCCTCTTCAGATCCACGCCCCTGCGTATTAGAAAATACGCAGCGATCACAACGGCAATAGCCGTTGTGACCGCGCAAATGATAGAGATTGTTTTTCTAACAGAAAAACGAGGGGAATCTGGTTCAGCGCAGTGTTTATTTCTTGACCGCATTGCGCTTCTTCGCAACAACTGCCACGACCGCGCTGAGCATAATTACAGCCACAAGGATGGCCATGTAGTCCGCTTCACCAGTCTTGGGGACGCTGTCCTTGCCGTTGCTGTCAACGTCATTCGCATCACCGTTGGTGCCGTCAGTGCTGTCACCGTCGGTGGTACCGGGAACGGGACTCACCTCGGGCTCCTCGGTCACCGCAGGCTCCTCGGTCACCGCAGGCTCCTCGGTCACCACAGGCTCCTCAGTCACTACAGGCTCCTCAGTCACCACAGGCTCCTCGGTCACCGCAGGCTCCTCGGTCACCACAGGCTCCTCAGTCACTAC
>JAJQHT010000052.1:0-4058 GCA_021199595.1 Oscillospiraceae bacterium | reverse complement strand
CAGGCTCCTCGGTCACCGCAGGCTCCTCGGTCACCACAGGCTCCTCAGTCACTACAGGCTCCTCAGTCACCACAGGCTCCTCATCAGCTTGAGCAACAACAGTCTCCGTGAGGACAAGAACGCCGTTCTCATATACCGTGATCACATAGGTCTCGCCGGCCGTTGCAGAGATGCTCAGGCTGTCGCCAGCAGCAGCGGAACCATTAACATAAGTTTCGATCCAGCCGCCATTGCCCGTGTAGGAGCCGGTGATTTTTCCTGTCTCTGCACTATAGCTGTAAGTAGAATCAGCCAAAGCCACGCTAGACAGGGCCAGCGCCAGAATTACCACCAGCAGAACACTCACAATTTTTTTCATAAGAATACCTCCAAATCTGAATGGTTTTTCTTAGAGAACATTGGGTTCAGTAACAGCGACCTCCGCCCAGGATCCAGACAGAGCCGCCGCATCATCCGTAACAGCAACCAGGCAAACGCTGGACACACTATATCCATACGGGGCTTTCACGCTGGGAACATTGAAGGTCATATCCGACTTCACCTCGGCATTATTCACCACCAGAAGCTGTTCACCGTCCTCGTTCACATAGACGATAGCCACGCGGACATACATCGTTCCAACTTCTTCATCCCCGCTGACTACGAGCAGCGTACCAGTACCGGAAACAGCAGACTCTCCCACCTCGATGCCAGCACTGGAAACTGCGTAGACATTGGCAACCGTCTCGGTCTCACCGGCGTCACCTTCGTCATTTTCAGGCTCGCCCTCAGACAGAGGCATTACGACCTGCTGGAAAACATTATCGCAGCAATCACGGGTGCACTCATGGATATAGAGGCCATACTCCACGCCGTCCTGCGTATAGGTTTCACTCAGGATCCAGTCACCCCAAGCGTGGCCCAGCGCCTCGGATTCTACTTCATACGTATCGCCGCAGTAGGTGCATTCATAAGTTGCAATGCCCTTTTCCGTGCAGGTTGCAGTGTCGCTCACCAGCACATAGTTATGGAAATTGCCGGTGATAGTTTCCTCGTAAGTGTCGCCACAGTAAGAGCAAACCCAAGTTACGGTTATTGTTTCGCAATCATCCAGATGCATACCCGCGACCTCATAGGTATGGTCTGTCATGGGTATTATTTCATATTCCGTATAAGAGCATCTGGTACAAACGCGGGTTTTCAGTCCCGTGCTTATGCAAGTAGCTTCCTCTTCGATGTTCCACTCCGAAAAGCTATGTTCATCGTTTGTTGCAAGCTCTACATAAGAGTCTTCGTCAATTGCCCCGCACACGCTGCATTCGTAGTGCGCCAAACCGGTTTCCTTGCAGTTAGGCTCTTGATCCACGACGTATACACTGTAATCGTGAGCAATAGTAGCCAGTACACGGGTTTCGCTTTCTCTTACCGCTCCGCATTCGGTGCAAACCACATCATAATATGCCAGGCCTTCCGTTGTGCAGGTAGGGGCAATAATGGTAGCACCCCAATCCCGCCGATTACTCCAGGTATGGCCGGTTGCCTCCACAATTACATCATGGAAACCATCCTCGCAGTCCTCTTCCAGGCAAGTATAACGATAAATACCGGTCTCAGTGCAGGTAGGGGCCTGTACAACCTGAAGTACATAGCTCGTATCAACCGTATGCGTCTCGCCTGTGGTACTGCCGTCAGGTACAACCTCCATCGTACTCCCCGTATCGTCCGCCATAACTGCCATGGAACAAAACACACACAGAACCATAATCATGGCAAAGATTGCAACAAATCTTTTCATCTACATTTGCCTCCTTTTAAATTTAAAACTTGTTGCTTATTATGGAGCAAGCACATAACCGCGTTCACGACCGTTTTTCGGATGAACCAGCGAGCCGGACGCTATCGCCATTATTCGGACAGATCCGCATCCTCCCTTCCTGCAAGCAAGCATCAGATTCACAGCGTTTCAGCCTTTATGTACTTAACGGCGTTATTATAATATCTTTTCATGAAAATCGCTGGACATTGTTAGAAAATAACGAATTCCGTTATTTTCTACATGGAAATCGTAAGGTTATACCTTCATTTTCTCATTCGTTCGCTCCGTCAGATGCTCGTCGTTGGGAACCCGAACCAGTATTTCCGATAAATCGCAGTCCAGCACCTCGCATATGCTGTCCAGCTGCTCCAGGCTGACCCGCTCCGCAATCTCGTGATACAGCTCGTTTATAGTGGCGGGCCGTATGCCGGTTTTGCGGGCCAGATCGGCCTGGGTCCAGCGCAGCTCCCCCAGCTTTCGCGACAGCATTATTTTTATCACGGCAACATATCCTCCCTTCGTAAACTTTAGAACCTGCATTCACAGACGCCCAACGCCGTATGCGCACCCATCCGGCATCGTCTGCCTGTGAATACAGGTTCTTAGACTTCCTCTTTTTCTTCCATCCGCAGCTTTGGCGTTATGGCGGCGTCGTGTGTATCGGCAGGAGCCTTCTCCACTCTATGCATCATTTCCTCGCGCGAACTTACTGTCCGCAGCAGACACATGAGCAAAACGCCGAACACCGCGCCCGCAATGAATGAACATATACCTATTAATATCATCATCCCATTTCCCACCTCGTCCTACTCTCCGCCCGATGCTGCACTGCATAAATTTATGACGAATAATTCTTTCAGGTTTATATATATTTTAATCTGTTTCAGGTTAAAAGTCAATACTCTGAAATAGATTAAACTATTCTTGCATTGAGGTGATTCTAAAATGTACTCCAGGATTAGAGACTTAAGGGAGGACATGGATTGGAATCAGACGAAAATGGCGAAGTACCTGGGAATGAGCCAGACAGGCTATTCCAAATATGAGACGGGGGAAAACGACATCCCCACCCAGGTGCTGATTCGTCTGGCAAAAATCCACAATACCAGCACGGACTTTCTGCTGGGCCTGACGAATGAGCGCCGACCATACCCATAAGGCAAAAAAGGGAGACCACCCCGCAGGATGGTCTCCCAATTTTTTATGTTCGTCGCTCAGCCGAAGTAGCGCTTCAGCAGGCCCTCGAAGGCCTTGCCGTGGCGGGCCTCGTCGCGGGCCATTTCGTGAACGGTGTCGTGGATGGCGTCCAGATTCAGAGCCTTGGCGCGCTTGGCAAGGTCTACCTTGCCGGCGGTTGCGCCGTTTTCCGCCTCCACACGGGCCTCCAGATTGGCCTTGGTGGAGGGAGAGACGACATCGCCCAGCAGCTCCGCGAACTTGGCGGCGTGCTCGGCCTCCTCATAGGCGGCCTTTTCGTAGTAGAGACCTATCTCAGGATAGCCCTCGCGATGCGCGGCGCGGCTCATGGCCAGAAACATTCCCACCTCGGAGCACTCGCCCTCGAAGTTGGAGCGCAGGTCGGCAATGATGTCCTCCGGCACGCCCTGTGCCACGCCGATGACGTGCTCCGCCGCCCAGACCTTGTCCTCACCCTGCTGGATGAACTTGGACGCAGGGGCCTTGCAGATGGGGCAGACCTCCGGGGCCTGGTCTCCCTCGTAAACGTAACCACAAACTGTGCATACCCATTTAGCCATAATATGATATACCTCCATTTGAAATTTTTATTTTAGGAATTATTCCTAAAATAATTATACCATATTTTACTCCCCTGTCAACCAAAAGCTGAAGATTTTTTATGAAAAAATCAGTGAGAATATTTTATTGTCAGAATTTTAGGAGGATTCCGCCCCGGTTTCATAAAAAAATTACAATTTCCGGCAGGAAAATCTGCGCAGCCCGGGGAAAATGTAAAAAACGGGCGCTTGCGAAGGCATGGCGGGTTTGATAAAATGGCGATATAGAAAGCGGACGGTATGGCCGTCCGGCCCGGAAGGAGGTCAAGACTATGTCCTATTATTGCCCGAATTGCGGTTTGGAGGTGGCGGACGGTGTGAACTACTGCCCCTCCTGCGGCGCGTCCATGACCGGCGGACTCTCCAGCGCGGCAAGGACGGCGGCCACCGTAGGCGGCGTCGTGCTGGGCGCGTCTGCGCTGAACAATCTGGCGTGGCAGCTGGGCCACCGGCGGCGGCCCATGTAT
>JAJQHT010000016.1 GCA_021199595.1 Oscillospiraceae bacterium | reverse complement strand
TTCTGCCGATCATCGTCTGTCTGTTTTTCTTCCTGTCCCTGCTGGAGGACAGCGGATATATCGCGCGGGTCGCGTTCTTTATGGACAGCCTGCTGCGGAAGATTGGCCTTTCCGGGCGCAGTATTGTCCCCATGCTGATTGGATTTGGCTGCACAGTCCCTGCCGTTATGGCCACAAGAACATTGCCCAGCGAACGGGATCGCCGGATGACGATTTTGCTGACACCCTTCATGAGCTGTACGGCGAAGCTCCCTATTTATATGTTCTTTGTGAACATTTTCTTCCTTCAATACAGCGGCTTGATCGTCACGGCCCTCTACTTTCTGGGGATCGCCGTGGGCATCCTTGTCGCGTTCCTCTTTAAGAAAACGCTGTTTCAGGGCGAGGCTGTTCCGTTTGTTCTGGAACTGCCGAATTACAGGCTCCCTTCCGCCAGGAATGTGGTGCAGCTTCTCTGGGAGAAGGCGAAGGATTTTCTGCACCGGGCCTTTACCATCATTCTGCTGGCCACCATTGTGATTTGGTTTTTGCAGACCTTTGATGTAAGACTGAACGTGGTAACGGATTCGCAAGACAGTATTCTCGCCGCCGTGGCGGGGCTGATTGCGCCTATTTTCAAACCGCTTGGCCTGGGAGACTGGCGGATATGCACGTCCCTCATCAGCGGATTTATGGCCAAGGAAAGCGTTGTCTCGACGATGGAGATCCTTTTCGCGGGAGAGGTGACGTCCCTCCTCACGCCGCTTGCGGCGGCAACGATGATGGTATTCAGCCTGCTCTATACGCCGTGCGTCGCCGCGATTGCGTCGGTGAAGCGTGAGCTTGGCGGCAAGTGGGCGGTGTTCGTTGTAATAGAACAATGCGTCATTGCGTGGGTTGCCGCAGGACTCGTACACCTGATTGGCCTGCTGATTGGCATAACATGAAACATAAGGAGAAGCGATGAATCTTGCGAGCATAATTATCCTGATATGTATTATCGCGGTGATTATACTTATCGTGATACATATGTGGAAAAACAGAGGGAAAGCCAGCTGTAATTGCTGCAAACAGGATTGCCCAACCCGAAAGACTAATGAAAAGTCGCAAAACAATCGGTAAATATATGGACTGACAAGCTGAGGCCGCATCAAAACATACGTTTTGATGCGGCCTCGCGCCTTAAATCATTATTTATCAGCTTTTCCGTTTCCGCGCGGCGATGGCCATGGTAAGACCGGCGGCGCAGAGAATTGCGAATGCCAGCCAGAGATAAGCGTTTGTATCATCCCCGGTGTGAGGCGCTGTTGCATTCTCTGTGGCGGTTGTAGTTGCGGTGGCAGCGGCGGGGGATGCTGTATTTGCCGTACTCTCCGTCCAGGCGATAGCTACCGGGGACAGGCCCGTGAGTGTAACCTGGATACCGTCGGCGGTGTTTGTTGCCACGGGGGTCTCCGTCTGTCCAGCCTTGTCGCCGGTGGTGAACATATGTACCACGGTGAACTTATAGTTTTCATTCGTGCCGTCAGGATAGGGGAGTGTCACGGTAATTTTGCCGTTCACCAAATCCTCATCCGTCGGCTCTCGCCATGTGGTGCCGCCGTCGGTGCTTATCAAAACGTTATAGACTGCTGTATTTTCGGCGGAATACTCATCCGTGGCTGCGGTCAGAACCAGCTCTGTCAATGCGTCTTCAAGCTCCTCCACGGTGTCATAGCTAAGTCCGGCAGGAACCTCCGTGAGGTCAAACGCCTGCGTCTCGCTGGCAGCGGGCGCTTCGGTCGGTGTGGGAGAGGGAGCTGCGGTAGGCGTCGGGGACGGGGAGGGTGCAGGCGTTTCCACTATCTCTGCCTCAAGCGTTACGTCAATAGTCAGTCCGCCGACGGAGAATATCTCATAGGTGCCGAAGCTATAGGGCGTAACTGTTTTGTCAGTGTTGACGTCGTCCGAATACGTCACGGCTACAGTATAGCCGTCCGGCGCAGTTATATCAAAGGTTACAGATGCAGTATCTGCCCGCCAGGCGACGCCGTTGACGTATTGATTCAGCCCATTGCTAAATGTCACGGTTGCGGCGGGATTCGACGAGATCACAGTCCTGTCGTCAAAGGAAAAGGTTGTATTCAAGGAAGTCTCCTCGTCGTTGGTTGAAGTGCTGATATTCACGGTGATGGGGTAATAGTGCTCCGTTATATCAGACGTAATGCGATAGTACAGCACATTGTCGATGATATAGTAGCTTATCTCCCGCCAGGCGGCGATTTTATAGCCGGATCCCGAGCGAACCAGAACCAGCTCGATGGGCGTCGTGATTGCCCCGTGAGCACCAGAATCGCGGATATAGTAATCGATATTTTCCACCATGTCGTCGGTCAGGGTAAAATCGTCAGCCTCGGATATGCCGCTGGAATAAATGCCCTGGACATAGAGGTAATCCTCGTCCTCATAGGTGGTGAAGGCATCCCGTGTCCTGGTGTCGCCCACGCCGCCGTCGTACCGGATGGTCACGGTGTCCGAGGCCGCGTCATATACGCCCTGCTGGGTGAGAAAATCCTTCATGTCGCTGTAGGTCACGAACATGGCATCTACCTGCTCCATGAACAGGTCATAAGGGATTTGATAGCCTGCGTAAATATTGCTGGCATCAATCAGATAGCCGTCGAAGGAGGATCCGGCGTTATAGTAAACATAAGAATCGACCGTGGTGTAGACCAGGGAATCAAACGCGTTCTCGCCCAGGTCGAAATAGTTCGACATGGTGTCCCATCCGGTAATCAGATAGATGGAGTCCAGGTCGCCGGCTATTGGCGAAATCACAGGCTCCACAGCCAAATCATCGGCGGCAGCGCTGGCAAGCATTATGCTCTCGCTGCTTTGCTCTATGCTATCAGCTTCCTCCGCTGTATCCGCCACAGCTTCTGTTTCGCTGGCAACAGCTGCGGCATTTTCGTCGCTCGCTGCTTCACTGCTCTCGGATACGTCAGCTGTCTCATCCGCTGCCAGCACGCCGGCGGGGAGCAGGGACAGGCAGAGAACCAGCGCCAGCAGCAGCGCAAGAATTTGCTTTTTCATTTGAACATCCTCCCAATTTGCGCCAAAGCGCGAAATGAAATACACACACAACTTACTATATTACAGATGAGCATAGTTTGTCAATATTTTTTTCAAATTCTTACAGTTTGTTAGAAAACCCTCTGTATGCGCAGTTTTTCCGAAAAAAACAGTGGGGCAATGGAAACCACGACTCTGTCTGATTTCCATTGCCCCGCGGCTGCTGAGATAAAACTCAAAACATACCACCGAGACCGCCAAGGTTCCCGGTTATCCGGCTCATGGACTGGTTAGACGCGTCCTCCGCCTTGCGGAGCGCCTCATTTACTGCGGCCACGATTAAATCCTGGAGCATTTCCACGTCTTCCGGGTCAACGGCTTCCGGGTCGATGACCACCTCGGTCAGCTCCCGTTTGCCGGAAACGGTGGCCTTCACCACGCCGCCGCCGGACGCGGCGGTATAGGTCTGCGGTTCCAGATCCGCCTGCATTTTAATCAAATCCTGCTGCATTTTCTGTGCCTGCTTCATCATAGCGGCCTGATTCATGCCGCCGTATCCGCCGCCGCGATAGGAATTTTTAGCCATAATATGTCGTCTCCTGTTATGTTTAGTTTATTCAATCCGAAAGTTTGGGAATTTTTTCAGTGCGTCCAGCTTGCTCGTGTCCGGCTGGGTCGAGGGAGCAGTCGGGGAGGGGGCCGGAGGCTGGTCAGAAAAGCTCACGCGCACTGGCTTGCCCGCGATGGCGCTGGCCTCCGATTGGATGGCGGCGGACATGGCGGGGGTATTCACCATCATCTTTGCAATGGGGGAGAGCAGGTAAACCGTCAGCACATCCCCCGCAAGAGAGCCAGCCACCTGGGTTGGAAGAGCGAGAATGGCATAAGTACCCATATCGACCTTGCCGTTCAAATTGTGTATTAGCGTGTCCCAAAATGTGCCGCCCGGTTCCGATGGCGCCGTCTGAGGCGGCGCGGGCGTGGGTTCCGGTTCCGATGGGGGCGGGGGAGGAGCAACGGCCCGAACAGGCGTCGGCTCCGGCTCTGGCTCCACAGGAGGCATAAAGTCGGGTTCCTCCGGGGGCGCGTCATTGTCTGTATACCAGGGGACATCCTCCGCTGACATTGTGGGCGCTGGCTTTGGTTCCGGTGCGGACGCTTGGAGGGGCTTTATTGGTTCTGACGTCTCCGGCAAGGGAGAAGCGGGAACGCTTGCAGACGGGGCGATACCCGTCTTCCAGGCGGTCTCCAGTCGGGCCACGCGGGTTTTCAGCCCTGCCAGCGTGTCCCCAGTCTCCGGCACGCACAGGCGCACAAGACACAGCTCCGCCGTTCGCCGGGGATTTGCGCCGGAAAGGTCAGCGGCTCGAATCTCATTCATGCCGTCCATCAGCCGTGCGCCGGGCAGCTTTGCGGCAAAATATTGCAGTGTTTTCTTTTCGTACAGGCCGGAGAGCAGGGAATCCCCGCTCTGTGGGGCCACCTGAAGCAGCAGCACGTCCCGCATCAGTCCTGCCAGCTCGTCCAATATACCGGCGGGGTCTTTGCCGTCCTTCCAGAGTGCGTTGAATGTTGTCAGAGCCTTTTCGGAAGAACCAGCGCATACAGCATCCAGCAGCTCCGCCGTCCGCTGGCTCCCGGCCAGCCCCATGGCGGAAAGAACCTCCTGGGAACAAATATGCTCCGTGGCGGCGCACTGATCCAGCAGGCTCAGCGCGTCCCGCATTCCGCCGTCCGCAAGACGTGCCAATAAGGCGCCGGCCTCCGGCTCCAGCGTCAGCCCCTCCTGCTCCGCCACGTAGGCGAGCCGTCCCGCAATGGCCTCCGGCTCAATGCGCTTGAAGCTGTGGCGCTGGCAGCGGGAGACGATGGTGGGCAGAACCTTGTGCAGCTCCGTGGTGCAGAGAATGAACATCAAATGCTCGGGCGGTTCCTCCAATATTTTCAGGAGGGCGTTGAAGGCCGCTGTGGAGAGCATATGAACCTCGTCGATGATGTAGACCCGCTTTTTCACACTGGCGGGGGAGAAGATGGCTTCGTCCTGCAAGGCGCGGACGTCATCCACGCGGTTGTTGGAGGCGGCGTCCAGCTCCACCACGTCCAGAATGCTGCCCTCCTCGATACCCCGGCAGGCTGCGCACTGGTTGCAGGGATTGCCGTCTATGGGGTGCTCGCAGTTCACAGCCCTGGCCAAGATTTTGGCGCAGGTGGTCTTGCCGGTGCCGCGCGTCCCGATAAAGAGATATGCATGGGACAGGCGGCCCGTCTGCACTTGCCGCTTCAGGGTGGTGGTAATATGATCCTGGCCCACCACATCGTCAAAGGTGCGTGGGCGCCATTTTCGATAGAGCGCCTGATACATGAAAAAAGCCTCTTATCCTTAAATAGAGAAATATAACTCCAATAATGGTATAATAAAAGAGCTGCACACCTGCCTTTGTATACTCGACACATCCGTTACCGCAGTAGTTGGCTCAGACCCGGCGACCTCACGGCACACGGGAGGCCCCGCTTAATGCTGCTCGGTTCCCCGCCTGACATGGTTCACGGGTTCCCGTTGCGCAAGACCGAGCCATCAACGCTACTTGCTGCGGGCAGGCAACACATCGAATATCCGGGGGCAGGAGTTCGTCCCCGCTATAGCGGATTGCGGGTACAGGGCACCGCTGGCTCCCCGACTAGTACAGCTCCAGAACATATTATAAACCAGGAAAACTTTTTTATCAAGAGGGACTTTACAAAATAAAAATTCGTGCTATAATGTCATAGCGGTGTGGGGGCGTAGCTCAGCTGGGAGAGCGTTCGGTTCGCATCCGAGAGGTCGAGGGTTCGAATC
>JAJQHT010000099.1 GCA_021199595.1 Oscillospiraceae bacterium | reverse complement strand
GTGTCCTCATCCGCGTCCTCTGTGGGAACAGGGGAGGCGGTGGCGGCAGCCGTGGGGGCGGGCGTGATGGTGATGGGCGTGGTCGTAGGCTCAGCTGTCGCCGGGGAGACGGCAAAGTTTTCAGAGGTCTCCTGAATATCCCCGTTCCCGCCAAATATCAGCGCCAGCACTACAATCAGCAGGACGGCGGCCCCGAGCACGGGCAGCACCAGGCCCAAAACACCCTTTTTCTTCTTCCGCTGGGCGGCAGGCGCCATGGACGGCTCCCGCCGGGCGCGGCGGGTTTTTTCAAAATCCTTTTGAACGGTGTACTGCCGCTTGGCAATCTGCTCCTCCGGCGTCTGGGGCGGCTCCTCTTGCGCGGAAAGATCGCCGTCGGTCTCCTGGCTCAGCTCCGTCGGCTCTTCCGTCCGGTTCACGTCCCCCTCCGGGGTGGTCTCGCCGACAGAGGCCGGTTCCCCATCCTCCGGGGCCGCAGGTTCTTCGGCAGCTTCCTCGGGGGCAGGTTCCTCCGCCAGGACGGACTCCTCCTGGGCAGCGGCGTCCGCCTCGGGCGCTTGCTCCGCCTCGGGGGTAGGTTCCTCCGCCGGTTCTATCTCCGCAGGGACCGCATCCTCTGCGGGGGCGGCTTCCTCAGAAACCGGCTCCTCCGCCGGAACATCAGTCTGCGCCTGCGTTTCCGCAGCGGCAGCTGCAACGGCGGCGGCGCCTATAGCAGCCTCCGGCGCGGGAAGCGCCTCGTCCGTGTCGCCAAGGGCAGACAGCAGTTCCCGGGCGGTGAGGTAGCGGCTCTCCGCCTCATAGGACAGGGCCTTTTCCAGCACGTCCCAAAGCTGGTCGCTGACGCCCTGCGGCCGGGGAACAGGCTCCCCCTTCATGCGGCGGCGAAGCGCATCGGAGCGATCCTTCTCCGTCAGGCCCTCCGCCGGCTGGAAGGGCAGACACCCCCCGTTGCATCCGGCATAAACCAGCAGGGCCACGGCATACACATCCGCCGCTGCGGCGGCGATATTGTCCCAAAAATACTCCGGGGCCACATATTCCACCTGGTCTGCGGTGCGTCCGGCCGCCGCGCTGTGGTCAGGCGCGCCCAGGACGGCCTTGCCCTCCCAGTCCAGCTGGATATTTCCAGGCCACACGCCGCCGTGGAACTCTTCCGGCTCCCCCGGCAGCTGCGCGCACAGCTCCCGGCCCATTTTGACGGCCTCATCCGCCGTCATGCCCGCCAGGCATTCTGTTAAGGTTCCGCCTGGCTCCAGCCCAGTATCTATCATATCTATCTACCCCACTCTTTGCCAGATTTGATAAAAGTTACAAATTGGTTACGATATAAAAACAATTTATCACAAAAGTTACACGCTGTCAACCGTCTATTCCTGAAAACACGAATAAAATTTTCGCGCCGCCCCAAGGGACGGCGCGAAAATAAGCTCAATGCGCTCTAAATCTTAATTTTCAAAGAATTTCCGATGGATGGCGGCCACGGCGCGGTCAGCACTGGTCGCGTCTATGACGCAGGAAATTTTTATCTCGCTGGTGGAAATCATCTGGATGTTGATGTGCTCGTCGTTCAGCGCCTCGAACACCAGGGAGGCCAGGCCCACGGAGGACATCATACCGGCGCCCACTACGCTGACCTTGGCAATGCTCGTGTCCACGGAGACGTGGGGATAGGCGGACAGGGCCTTCTGGGCCGCCTCCACATCCTGATCGGCCACCACAAAGCTCATGTCGTTGGCCCCGTCGCGGCCGTTGGCCTGGATAATCATATCCACGTTCACACCGGCCTTGGACACAGCGTTCAGCACCCGGAAGGCAGTGCCGGGCTTATCCTCCAGCTGCATGACCGTGATGCGGGCCACCTTCTCGTCCTTGGCGATGCCGGTAATCTTCATTTCTTCCATATGTTTGACAACCTCCTTAACCTTTGTGCCGGGCGCTCTCACCAGGGAGGAGAGCACCTCCAATTCCACTCCGTAGCGCTTTGCCATCTCCACAGAGCGGTTCATCAGTACCTGGGCGCCCATAGAGGCCAGCTCCAGCATTTCGTCGTAAGTGATTTCCTCCAGCTTGCGGGCGGCAGGAACCTTCCGGGGGTCGGTGGTATAAACGCCCTCCACGTCCGTATATATCTGGCAGCAGTCCGCGTGAAGAGCCGCGGCCAGGGCCACCGCCGTGGTGTCGCTGCCGCCGCGGCCCAGGGTGGTGTAGTCGTCATATTTGTTCACGCCCTGGAAGCCTGTCACCAGCACGATGCGGTGGGCGTCCAGCTCCCGGCGGAGACGCTCCGTGTCCACGCGCCGGATGCGGGCGCTGCCGTAGGCGGTATCGGTGCGGATGCCCACCTGCCAGCCGGTCAGGGAAACAACGGGCAGTCCCATGCTCTCCAGGCACATGGCCATCAGCGCCACGGACTGCTGCTCCCCGGTGGTCAGGAGCATATCCAGCTCCCGCTTGGAGGGGTTCCTGTTCAGCTCCGCCGCCTTTTCCAGCAGGTCGTCTGTGGTGTCCCCCTGGGCGGAGAGCACCACCACCACGTCGTTTCCATACAAAAACGATTCCGCGATGATGCCCGCCACATTGCGAATCCGCTGGGCGTTCGCCACAGAGGAGCCGCCGAATTTCTGCACAATCAGCATATATCAGTCTCCCTATATAAATTCGATAATCAAAAACCTTCCGCTTTCAGTATATGTTTTATTCCAGCACCCGATATACGGCTTTGGCCTCCATCGCGCCAAGGCTGGCCTCCAGCTCGCTCCGGGTCATGGGGGCGGTGATGAAGCCGCACTCCCGGCTGGCCCCGTACACAGGCACCGCTTGCGGGAACTGGGCCAGCACCATATCCGGCCCCGCCCCGGTGCGCACGAACCACGCCGACGCCAGCGCTGCCTCCGGCGCCACCCGGCCGCCGGGCTTGCCCAGGTGCATGGTCTTGCCGCCATTGAGGTGCATGGCCGCGTCCAGAATGTCCGCGCAGACGGCGCTCGCGGTGGGGCGTTTCCCGGCCCCGGGGCCGTACAGCACCACCTCGCCCACGGCGCTGCCCCGGACGACGCAGGCGTTCATCACGCCGCTGACCCCGGCCAGCATATGCTCCATCGGCACAAGATGCGGCGCCACGAAGGCCCGGCAGCCGTCCTCCGCCGGGATGGCCCGGCCCAGGAGCTTGATGGTATACCCCAGGGCGTGAGCCAGCTCCAAATCCGCCGCTGTCACCCCGGTGATGCCCTGGGTGGGGACATCCTGGGGATTCAGGTTTTGCCCGAAGGCAATATCCGCGAGGATGGTAATCTTCCGCCCTGCGTCGTGGCCCTCCACGTCCGCCGTGGGGTCGGCCTCCGCGTAGCCCAGGGCCTGCGCGTCCTTCAGGGCCTCCGCAAAGCTCTGGCCCTGCGCGTCCATGGCCGTCAGTATATAATTCGTAGTGCCGTTTAGGATGCCGAACACCTGGTCGATGCGGTTAGCTCCCAGGCATTGATATAAGGGCCGCAGGATGGGGATGCCCCCGCCCACGCTGCCCTCAAAGAGATAGCTCGCGCCATGCGTCCGGGCCAATTCCTCCAGCTCCAGGCCATGAGCCGCTACCAGCTCCTTGTTGCTGGTGACAACGCTCTTGCCCGCCAGCAGCGCCCGGCGGGAGTATTCAAAGGCAGCGCCTGTGCCGCCTATGACCTCCGCCACGATGGCCACCTCCGGATCGTTTTCGATGACGGAAAAATCCCGCACCATTTTGTCGGCATAGGGGTCGCCGGGAAAATCGCGGCGCACCAGGATATATCCCAGCTCCAGCTCCTGTCCCGCCAGGGCCGCCAGCTTTTCACGGCCCTCCGCCATGACCTCCGCCACGCCCCGGCCAACCGTGCCATAGCCGAGGATCGCATATTTTATCATCCGTTCTTTCTCCTTCTCTGGTTGTTTTCTTTCTCTTTATCCCGCCACGACGGCGGCGCTGATGACGCCCTCCGTTCCCTCCAGGCGGGCCAGCAGGGTCTCCGTGGTAATTTCCATATCCGCCGTGTCCGCCGTGACGGTGACCGGGGCGGCCCCGTTGGTGGGAATGCCCTGGTTGATGGTCAGGATATTGGCCCCCGTGTCCGCAAAAAGGCCCAGCACCTCGCTGAGCACGCCCATCTGATGACGGAGCATGATCTGGAATGTGACGATACGGCCCGCCCCGACACTCTGGAAGGGCATGACCGCGTTTTTATATTTGTAATAGGCGGAGCGGGATATGCCCACCCGCTCGGCAGCCTCCGCCACCGTCTGCGCCTGGCCGGTGTCCAGCAGCTCCCGGGCCTGCGTCACCCGGATGAACACCTCCGGCAATGCGTCCCCGCTCACCAGATAATATTTGGATCGCCCCTGCTCTGACACAAGATGTCCCCCTTGCAAAGTCATTTGTCCGTGTGTGGTGAATCTTACCACGTTTATCCCCGGGATGCAAGTCTTTTTTTCTTATCCCCTTTATTTTATGCAGCTTTTCCATGTTTGGCCAGCTGTCTGCCGGTATTATCCGGTATTATTATAAAAATTTCCCGGCATACGCGTGCGCCGGTAATTTTCCGATTCCTGTTATTTTTTCTAAAAAGGGAGGCGCGCGACAGGAAAATGTGGTATAATAATATAATAACATATCCAATGACTGAAAGGAAGAGCTATGTCCAAAGCAAAGCGTTTATCCAATACCTGTATGCTCCACTACACAAAGCTGGTCTATCGAAGCTGTCTGCTGCTGATGGCGGCGGCGCTGTATATTTTCCAGCGGGTGCGGACAGGCTCCGGCCTGCTGGCGGAGCTGACGCGGGGCAAGGCCGTAATGACCCTGATATGGCTGGTGTTCGCGGTGGAGATGATCCTTCGTTTCTTCCCCTCCTCCATGGAGAGCATGGGCTGCCAGAAGCAGTTTGCCAAAAACTATATCCCGGAAGCAGGCGGCCTGCTCCCGGAGAAACGAAACCGCTCCGCCCTGGCCGTGGCCGCCGCGTGGGTGGGCTTAAACGCCGTAATAGGGGGGCTGTATTTCGCCGCCGTGCTGGACGAGATGCTGCTGATTGTCATTAGCCTTGCCTATTCCGTGTGCGACATGATTTGCATTTTGTTCTTCTGCCCCTTCCAGACCTGGTTCATGAAAAACAAGTGCTGCGGAAGCTGCCGGATTTACAACTGGGACTACGCCATGATGTTCACACCTCTGATGTTCATCAAAAGCGTTTACACCTGGACGCTTTGCGCCATGGCCCTGGCCCTGCTGATACGGTGGGAGCTGACCTTTTACCGACATCCGGAGCGGTTTTATGAGGCCACCAACCAGAGCCTCAAATGCGCGAACTGCCACGAAAAGCTGTGCCAGCACAAAAAGCAGCTCCGCCGCTTCCTCCGCCGCCAGCAGGAGCTTGCCGCCAAGGTGCAGGAAAATCTCCCCGCCGTCACGGCCTCTGTCGCCGCGAAGGCCGGAAAAAAACGCCGCCGCACCCACGGGGCGTAATACTATGTTTGGTTAAAAAGGAGCCTAATCATGGACGCCATGGATTGTATCAAAGGGAGAAGAAGCATCCGCCGGTTTACCGACCAGCCGGTGACACGGGAGGACATTGCCGCCCTGATTGAGACCGCCGCCTATGCCCCCAGCTGGAAAAACACCCAGACCGCCCGCTATATCGCCGTGCTGGATCCGGGGCTGAAGGCAAAAATCGCCGACACCTGCGTCATGGGCCACGCCTCCAACCGGCGCATCATCACCCAGGCCCCGGCGCTGATTGCCCTTGTCACCATAGAGGGCCGCTCCGGCTATGAACGGGACGGCGGCTTCTCCACCGCCAAGGGCACCCACTGGCAGAGCTTCGACGCCGGTGTTGCCGCCCAGACCTTCTGCCTGGCTGCCTATGAGCGGGGCTTGGGGACGGTCATCATCGGCATATACA
>JAJQHT010000143.1 GCA_021199595.1 Oscillospiraceae bacterium | reverse complement strand
CGTGAAAAGGTTCGCGCTTTGCAGCATCCCTGTCAAGCCCCTTTCCCAGAAATTTCTGCTTTAATTGTAAAACACGTGCATGGATTTGTCAATTTAAAATTTCATCATTTTATGCGCCGAGTCCGCGGCCCGCCTAATCCTCCTGCTTTTCCTCCTGAGGCGTTTCCGCGTCCAGGCGCTCGAACACGGCGGCATAGCCGTCATGGCCGTACTCAAGGCTGCGCTTGACGCGGCTGATGGTGGCGCTGGAGGCCCCGGTCTGACTTAGAATGTCGTTATATATCATTCCCTGATTCAGCAGCCAGGCCACCTGGAAGCGCTGCTCCATGGCCTGCAGCTCCGTCACGGTGCAGAGGTCGTCGAAAAAGCGGATGCACTCGTCCCTGTCCTTGAGCGACAGGATGGCGTCATACATCAGCTCATTGCGCGGCTTGCGGTTGGATTTGTTCATCTTTACATCCCTCCCTGCGTCACATTTTACAATATTAAAGTTTGAAAGTAAATAGGGTTTGGTTATGCAATTATCAATTATACAAAAAATTTACTAGCTTTTATGCGCTGTATATGATACACTATTAACAGAAGTGTAAAGAAAGGAGTTGTTCGACTTTGCTGGTATTTTGGCTGATAGGCGTGGGCGTGTTTCTGGTGATTGAGGCCATATCCGCCGCGCTCTGCTCCATCTGGTTTGCTGTGGGCGCGCTGTTCGCGGCGGCGGCTGCGGCCCTGGGCGGGCCGATTTGGCTGCAAATCCTGGTGTTCGCGGCGGTTTCCGGGGTGTGCTTCGCCGTGCTTTACCCAAAGCTGAAGCACCTTGTGAGCCGTCACCACCACCCCACCAACGTGGATATGCTCATCGGGCAGACCTGCGCCGTTACCCAGCGCATCGACAATCTGGCCGAGACCGGCGCTGTCAGCATCGCCGGAAAAACCTGGACAGCCCGTTCCTCGGACGGGCAGGTCATCGAGCCGGAGACCGTCGTCCGCATTCAGCACATCCACGGCGTCAAGATGATTGTCACCCCCATAAAGCAGGAATCCCCTGCGGACGAAGCTTCAGCCCAAGGCTGACCTTTAAAATCCAACCCAACAAAAAGAAGGAGGAAAAATCATGGCCGCTGTTATTTTCTGGATAGTCCTTATTATTATCATCGTCGCCATCGTCATCCGCAACATCCGGGTGGTGCAGCAGGCGAAAGCCTTTGTGGTGGAGCGCCTGGGCGCGTATCACGCCACCTGGGACGTGGGACTTCACTTCAAAATCCCCTTCATCGAGCGCATCGCCAAGGTGGTCTCCCTGAAGGAGCAGGTGGCGGATTTCCCGCCCCAGCCGGTCATCACGAAGGACAACGTCACCATGCAGATCGACACGGTAATCTATTTCCAGATTACCGACCCCAAGCTCTATACCTACGGCGTGGAAAACCCCATGCTGGCCATCGAGAACCTGACCGCCACCACCCTGCGTAACCTTATCGGTGAGCTGGAGCTGGACGAATCCCTGACCAGCCGGGACACCATCAACGCCAAGATGCAGCAGCTTCTTGACGAGGCAACCGACCCCTGGGGCATCAAGGTCAACCGCGTGGAGCTGAAAAACATCATGCCGCCGGCGGACATCCAAAACGCCATGGAAAAGCAGATGAAGGCCGAGCGCGAGCGCCGGGAGGCCATTCTGCGGGCCGAGGGCGAAAAGCGCGCCGCCATCCTGGAGGCCGAGGGCGAGAAGGAATCCGCCATCCTGCGGGCCGACGCCAAAAAGCAGGCGGAAATCCTGGAGGCCGAGGGCAAGGCCCAGGCCATCCTGGCTCTGAACGAGGCCACCGCCGAGGGCATCAAGCTGCTCAATCAGGCGTCCCCCACCGACCCCATCATCCAGCTCAAGGCGCTGGACGCCTTCGCCTCCGCCGCCAATGGCCGGGCCACCAAAATCATTATCCCCTCCGACATCCAGGGCCTCGCGGGCCTTGCCACCTCGCTCAAGGAGATGATGATAGACCCGCCCAAGGAGGAGCCGAAAAAGTAAACACAGCAAAAAAGAAGTCCCGGAGGCGGTGCCTCCGGGATTTTTTCGTGTCTATAAAGCCTCAGCCCGGCTCCCCCGCCTGGTCAGCGGGGATTTCCTCTCCGCCGCCGGTCTCCGGCTCCTGGGGGACATCGCCGCCGGCGTTCCCGCCGTTATCGGTTTCCACCGCCGCCGGGGGCGCGTCCGTGGGTGCCGGGGTAGGCTCCGCTGTCGGCTCCGCCGTGGGGGCTGGCGTCGCCGTGGCCGTCGCTACAGGCTGGAACACGGCGTATATGGTGTGGTTCGACGTGACGTTGGAGAAGGTATAGGAGCTGCCGGGCGAGACGGAGGAACCATCTATCAGCAGCTGGCTTATCTCATAGCCGCTGTTGGGGGTGATGGTAAAGGTGACGCTGCCGCCCTCCTCCACCGAGACCACCCCGGAGGGGCTGATGCTGCCGCCGCTGCCGGACGTGACCGTGATGCTGTAGGTCGAAGCGGATACGGGCGCGGTGGCGCTGCTCGTGGCGACGGGGGGCGTGGTGGCCGTGCCGGGTGTGGCCGTGGCCGAGGTCAGAAGGCCGGAGAGAATGCTCGTGGCCGTAGGCGCTGCCGTTTCCTCCTCCGCTTCGTCGGAGGCCGTGGAGCCGCCCAACAGATTGGTCAGCGCCCCATAGCCCACGATGATGACCGCCGCGGCGATAACAATGGCAATCAGGCTCTTCTGCCAGCCGCGCAGGCCCTGGTCATTTCTGTCCGAGCGGGTATCCCGGCGGTCATAGCTGTCATAGTCCTGGTATTCGGAGTCCGGCTTCACATACACCGTATGGGCAGGCTCCGCCACCACCACCTTGGGCCGGGGCGGCACCAGCTCGTCAAAATCCGGCCGGGGCGGCGCTTCGTCCTCCGCGTCCGGGTTCTGCTGCTCCCAGTCCGGCTCGTGGGCAATGTCGTTCAGCTCCGGCTCGTCCTCGTCCTCCGAGGAAGGGGCCATGTGGCGGCCCCGCTCCCCCGCCCCGGCGCGGCGGGGTATGTAATCCGGGGCAAACTCCCCAAAGGCGTCCGGCTCCAGCAGGTCTTTGCCGTCCAGCACGTCCGTTATCTTGTCCTCCAAATCCTCCAGGCCCAGGCCGTCCAGGTTCAGGAAGGAATCAAAGTCGAAGGGTTTTTTCTCTCCCGTCGGCGCAGGTTCCGGCTGGGATACGTCCCCGCCGTCCTTTGTCCATTCAATATCATCGGCGCTTCCCATGCCGTCCGGGCCGCCCGTCCGGCCCATCCTTTCGTTGTCGTTGCGGTCATTCATCATTTTTTACCTACCTTCGGCGCAGCAAGTGTGGTACAATCAATATAATATACCATCACTATATCATATTCCTGTAAAATTTTGAAGCACGAGGTTTTCCCAAATGAGCAAAACAGCCCTTGTCACCGGCGCTTCCCGGGGGATAGGCGCGGCCACGGCCCGCCGTCTGGCCCGGGATGGCTGGGACGTTATTCTCCATTACGGCCATTCCGCCCAGGCCGCCGAGGCTCTGGCCCGGGAGCTTCACGCGCAGACGCTCCAGGCCGATGTGACAGACCCCGCCCAGGTGGAGGCCATGTTTGCCGCCGCCGGGCCGCTCGACCTTCTGGTGTGCAATGCCGGCGTGGCGGAATATGGCCTTTTCACCGACGCCACAGAGGAGGTATGGCGGCGGGTGCTCGGCACCAACACAGACGGGGCCTACCGCTGCTGCCGCGAGGCAGCGCCCGCCATGATTCGCAGAAAGTCCGGCTGCATCGTGCTCGTGTCCTCGGTTTGGGGCGTGCGGGGCGCTTCCTGCGAGGTGGCCTATTCCGCGTCCAAGGCGGCCATTATCGGCCTTGCCAAGGGGCTTGCCAAGGAGCTTGGGCCGTCCGGCATACGGGTCAACTGCGTCGCCCCCGGCGTTATTGACACGGATATGCTCGCCCCTCTGACCGAGGCCGACAGGCAGGCGCTCGCGGAGGAAACGCCCCTCTGCCGCCTTGGAAGGCCGGAGGAGGTGGCGGCGCTTATCGCCTTTCTCGCCTCGCCGGACGCCGGCTTTATCACCGGCCAGGTGATTGGCTGCGACGGGGGCTTCGGCGTATAACGAAGCATATCGCCGCGCGGGGGCATTTTTCTCAGGCGATGCCCGCGATATACAGGCAGAGATACGCGGCGGGGATGGCAAAGAGGATGCTGTCCATCTTGTCCATAATGCCGCCATGCTCCGGCATCAGGTGGCCGTAGTCCTTGACGCCGGCCATGCGCTTTATCATGGAGGCGGCGAGGTCGCCCACCTGCCCGAAGCAGCTTGCGATAAAAGCCGTGGCCGCGCAAAGGCCCATCGGCACCGGCGCGAACGGCCTGAGCACGAGCGAGATAAGCACGCCCGCCACGGCGGCGCTGACAGCGCCGATAATGCTGCCCTCCCAGGTCTTGTTGGGGCTGACGCGGGGCGCAAGCTTATGCTTTCCGAGCGCGCTGCCGCCGATAAGGGCCATGCTGTCGCAGGCCCAGGCGCCCAAAATGGCGATACACAGCACGTCCAGCCACACGTCAGACCCGGCGGCATAGAGGGCAATGGCATAAAATCCGAAGGGCCACACCAGGACAAAGAGATTATCCGCCGCAAAATTCGCGCCCTTGTCCGGCTTCAGGATGCCCCAGAACATGACCAGGAAGGCCACGAACGCAAACAGCGCCACCATCCACGCCACCGGCGCATGGCACCAGACCAATATCCCCTGCACCACCCCATAAACAGCCAGCAGAGGCATGGACACATATTTTCCCGCCCGTGTCAGGACGTTTTGCATCTCAAAGGCCGACATGACCGCAAGGGCCATGAAAAACAGCAGCCGCGTGGGCCGGCTCAAAAGAATGCAGCCCCAGGTAACAATCACAATCATAGCGGCAGGCAGAAGTCTTTTCTTTATCATCCGTATACCACTCCTTTTTTCACTCATTATATGCCAAATCCGCCCTCTTTACAAGCCCAAAACACCCCGCGGCCCACCCCTGCGACGATTGCGGCGGCAGAAAAAAGCGGCAAAGAACCCCGGCCTGTTTCGGTCGGGGTTCTTTGGGCTTTGGGTCGGTCAGCCGAGCGGGCCTTTGAACGTCCGTTCTGTGCACGCGTATAAAACAGCTGCCTTATATGATTTTGGCCGTCTCCGGGACGCTCTCAATCACGGCGCGCTTGACCGCGGGGATGGAGGCGGGAGACACGGAAAGCTCGTCAATGCCGATGTCCATGTAAAAATTCGTCAGCGCTGTGTTGGCGGCGGACTCGCCGCAGATGCCCACCCAGATGCCGGCGGCATGGGCGTTCTGGGCGGTGAGCTTCACGAGCCGGAGCACCGCCGGGTCGGCGGGGTCGAACAGGTCGCTGATGCGGGCGTTCATCCGGTCGGCGGCCATGGTATATTGCGTCAGGTCATTGGTGCCGATGGAGAAGAAATCCACCTCCCTGGCCAGCACGTCGCTCATCACCGCCGCCGCAGGGGTTTCAATCATGATACCGTACTGCACCTCCCGGCTGAACGGGATGCTCTCCGCCTCCAGCTCCTGCTTAATTTCCGCCAGAAGCTCCTTGATTTTCCGCACCTGGCCCAGCTGGGTTATCATAGGGAACATGACGTTTAAATTTCCATAGACGGAGGCGCGGAGCAGCGCCCGCATCTGGGTCCGGAAGATGTGCGGCTCCTTCAGGCAGATACGGATGGCCCGATAGCCCATGGCAGGATTCTCCTCCCCCTCTATGCCGAAGTAGGGGGCCTGCTTATCGCTGCCCAAATCCAGCGTGCGCACCACCACAGGCCGCGGGGCCAGCCGTTCCAGCACCTCTTTATAAATGAGAAACTGCTCCTCCTCCGTGGGAAAATCCGCGCTGTTCAGGTAGATAAACTCGCTGCGAAACAGGCCGACCCCGTCGCCTCCGTGGGCGGTCACGGAGTCAAT
>JAJQHT010000067.1 GCA_021199595.1 Oscillospiraceae bacterium | reverse complement strand
CCTAAACCGTGCCATATAAATTAACAGATGTTAATATTACCATGAGATACAGGCATTGTCAATACCCATTGTATGTAAGACCTTATATGGCGACGCCGCACATGGTCAGCACCCAGCAGACCAGGATGGGCAAAAACAGGGCGGGGAGATAGTCCACAGTTTTCAGCTTTTTTATCCCCAGCAGGTTCATAGCAATGGCCAGCAAAATCAGCGCCCCCACGCAGTCGATGACAGGCATGGCGCCAATGGATTCGAGAAAGGGCTGAATGGCGGAGGCCAGGGTGACCAGCGCTCCCTCTACCAGCAGGATAAATCCGGCGGACAGCAGCACCGACGCGCCGAAGGTGGCCGCAAGACAGGTGGAAGAGACAAAGTCCATCAGGGACTTTATCAGAAGCGTGGTGTGGCAGTCGAGCTGCAGCGCGCCCGCCGGGTTCGCCGCGCTCTCAAACGAGCCGAGGACGGTCATGGAGCCGATGCAAAACAGCATACAGGCGGTTACAAAGCCCTCCGCCGGGCTGCCTGCGCTGTCTCCGCCGCCGAAGCGGGTCACCAGTCTGTCGCCCAGCTGGTTCACCCGGTCATCCAGGCGCAGGAGCCAGCCGATGAGATACCCGCCCACCAGGGAAGCCACAGTGATCAGCGCCTGGGTTCCGCTCTCTATGCCCACCAGCCCGGAGGCCCCGGCGAAAATGGTGCAAAGGCCCAGGCAGGCCATCATGGAATCCGTCAGCTTCTCGCGTTCCGGCAGGCCCGCCGGGGCCGGCTTCGGCTTCGCGCCCCGCCGACGCAGGCAAAGGCCGATGCTCCCGCCCAGCAGGACGGTCACGATGTTCAAAAAAACGCCAAAATATTTCCACACGGCTCAAAACACTCCCTGCAGAGATGTCGCGGGCCGGGAAAGCAGTTGTGTGTCCATACTCTCTCCAAACGATGATGATTCACAAATTTGTATATAGCGCTAACGACTACAGCACAATCTTAATCATTATAACACACATTCCGTTCTTTGCACACCGATTTTTTTGCGATAATTAGGTTTACGAAAATTTTTCCCAAAAATGTTTGACAGAGCCGGAATGGTGTGTTATAGTAACAAAAGTTATTACTTATGAGCTGACAGAGGTTTCATGGTTATGAGCACCGTTTCCGTCCTCAACAGCATCCTGCTTATTGGCGTTATTATTGTACGACTGTGGGTCTTCAATAATAGCGCGAAAAGTCATGCTGTAAAAGCCGGATGCTGAAATCGCTGGAAGCCCAGCAACAAAACCGCAGCTAACGCCGTATGGACTGACTTTTCAGACCATACGGCTTTTGTTTTGCGAATTAAAGCGCGGAAAAATTTCTTGCATTTAGAAAGGAAGGCAAGACTCATGGATAAGATCGTAATTTTCGATACAACCCTCCGGGACGGAGAGCAGTCGCCCGGCTGCTCCATGAACCTGAAGGAGAAGATCGAGGTAGCCAAATGCCTGGAAAAGCTCCATGTTGACGTCATTGAGGCGGGCTTCGCCATCTCCTCGCCGGGAGACTTTGAGAGCGTCAGCACCATCGCCTCCACGGTGAAGGACTGCACCGTGGCGTCCCTGGCCAGGGCCAGCGTCCTGGACATCGACACCGCCTGGGACGCAGTGAAGCACGCCGCCGATCCCCGTATCCATCTTTTCATTGCTACGTCACCCCTACATATGGAGTACAAGCTGAAAATGACGGAGCAGGAGGTGCTGGAATCCGCCGCCGCCATGACCGCCCACGCGAAAAAATACTGTGATAATATCGAGTTTTCCGCCGAGGACGCCACCAGAAGCGACTGGGATTTCCTCGTAAAGGTAGTGGACGCGGTCATCCGGGCTGGAGCCACTACGGTGAACATCCCGGACACGGTGGGCTATACCACCCCAGCGGAGATGACTGCCCTTATCCAGTACCTGCGGGAGAAGGTTCCCGACAGCGACAAGGCCATCTTCTCCGTCCACTGCCACAACGACCTGGGCCTTGCCACCGCAAACTCCCTGGCTGGTGTCCAGGGGGGCGCCCGGCAGATTGAGTGCACCGTGAACGGTCTGGGCGAGCGCAGCGGCAATACCGCCCTGGAGGAGGTCATTATGGCCATGCGCACCCGGCCCACGGTCTATCCCTATGAGACGGGCATCGACACGACCCAGATCGCCCGGGCCAGCCGGACGGTATACAGCATCATCGGCCAGAGCGCGCCCCTGAATAAGCCCATCGTGGGCCGGAACGCCTTCGCCCATGAGGCGGGCATCCACCAGCACGGGGTTTTGGCCAACAAGCAGACCTATGAGATCCTGACCCCGGAATCCGTAGGCGTGCAGACGAACAGCATTGTCCTCGGTAAGCACTCCGGCAAGCACGCGGTGGACGAGCGGCTCCGGGAGCTTGGCTATACCCTCTCCAAGGAGGAGCTGGCCGCCTGCTTTGAGGAGTTCAAGATTCTCTGCGACAAGAAAAAGACCGTCACGGACGCGGATCTGGAGGCCCTGGCGGAGCATCGGACTGTCGCCAAGGACGGGGAGGACGAGAAGGGCTACAAGCTGGACTGGTTCTCCGTCCACACCAGCAACTTCACCACCGCCCCCTGCACCGTCAGCCGGGAGAAGGACGGGGAGAAGCAGGAGGACGTGTGCCTGGGCGACGGGCCTATCGACGCGGCCTTCAAGGCGGTGGATAAAATCGTCCAGCCCGCGGAGCATACCTTTGATATTTATAACATCCATTCCGTGTCCCAGGGCAAGGACACCCTGGGCGACGTCACCGTGAAGCTGATGAGCGGCGGCAAAACCTATACCGGCAAGGGCCTTTCCACGGATATTATCCAGGCCAGTATCACCGCCTATATTAACGCCGTGAACAAGCTCTGCGCCGCCACGGAAAAGAAGGAGGCGTAAAACCATGGGAATGACCATGACCCAAAAGGTGCTGGCGGCCCACGCGGGGCTTGACAGCGTAAAGGCCGGAGACTTGATCGAGGCAAAGCTTGACCTGGTGCTGGGAAACGACGTCACAACCCCCGTGGCCGTCACCGTGTTCGATGAGGCTGGGCTTGAAAAAATTTTCGACAAGGATAAGATTGCCATCGTCTTAGACCATTACACACCCTGCAAGGACATTAAATCCGCCCAGCTCTGCAAGCAGGCGCGGGAATTTGCCCACAGATTCAATATCACCCATTTCTACGACGTGGGCCAGGTGGGGATAGAACACGCCCTCCTGCCGGAAAAGGGCCTGGTCGGCCCCGGCGACTGCGTGATTGGCGCGGACAGCCACACCTGCACCTATGGCGCCCTGGGAGCCTTCTCCACTGGCGTCGGCTCCACGGATATGGCCGCCGGCATGGCCATGGGGGAGAACTGGTTCAAGGTTCCCGCTGCCATCCGGGTGACGCTGACCGGCTCCCTGCCCCCCTATGTCAGCGGCAAGGACGTGATTTTGCATCTCATCGGCCTCATCGGGGTGGACGGGGCGCTGTATAAATCCCTGGAATTTCAGGGGGAGGGGGTGGCAAGCCTCTCTATGGACGACCGCTTCACGATTGCCAATATGGCCATCGAGGCCGGGGCCAAAAACGGCATCTTCCCTGTGGACGAGAAGACGGTGGAATATGTCACAGGCCGCCTGGACAGGCCCTATACGGTCTATGAGGCCGACCCGGACGCCGAGTACGACCGGGAGGTAGTCATTGACCTGAACAGCCTCCAGCCCACGGTCTCCCTGCCTCACCTGCCCAGCAACACCAAGACCATCGACGAGGTGAAGGGTCTGCCCATCGACCAGGTGGTCATCGGCTCCTGCACCAACGGGCGCATCTCCGACCTGCGGATGGCGGCCAGCATTTTGCAGGGCCGCCGTGTGGCGGAAAACGTCCGCTGCATCGTCATTCCCGCCACTCAGGAGATCAGCCTCCAGTGCGTCAGAGAGGGGCTGACGGAGATATTCATTCAGGCCGGCTGCGCCTTTTCCACCCCCACCTGCGGGCCGTGCCTGGGCGGGCATATGGGCTGCATGGCGGAGGGAGAGGTGGCCGTCGCCACCACCAACCGCAACTTTGTGGGCCGCATGGGCCACACGGAGAGCAAGGTCATCCTGGCCTCTCCCGCCGTGGCCGCCGCCAGCGCCCTGGCCGGGTGTTTGGCCTCGCCCCTGGATCTGTGAGGAGGAGAAAGAGCATGGTAACAGGAACTGTATTTAAATATGGAGACAACGTGGACACGGATGTGATCATCCCGGCCCGGTATCTGAACGCCCCCTCCCCGGCGGAGCTGGCAAAGCACTGCATGGAGGACATCGACGAGGCCTATGCCGCCTCGGTGAAGCCTGGGGACATTATGGTGGGGGGCTGGAACTTCGGCTGCGGATCCTCGCGGGAACACGCGCCCATGGCCATCCAGGCCAGCGGGGCCTCCTGCGTGATTGCGGCAAGCTTTGCCCGCATCTTCTACCGCAACGCCATTAACATTGGCTTTCCCATTCTGGAATGTCCCGAAGCGGCCCAGGCCATCGGAAACGGGGACACCGTTTCCGTGGATTTTTCCACCGGCGTCATCGAGGATAAGACCACCGGCCAGACCTTCCAGGCCGCGGCCTTCCCGGCGTTTATCAACAATATTATCGAACAGGGCGGCCTTCTGCCTTATCTGAAGGCTCGCCAAGACAAGAAAGGATAAAAGAGGTAAAAAACATGGAGCTTAACATTGCCCTGATAAAGGGAGACGGCATCGGCCCGGAGATCGTGGAATCCGCCGTGGCCGTGCTGGAAAAAACCGCAGCCAAAACCGGCCACACCTTCCACTTCACGGAATACCTGGCGGGTGGCTGCGCCATCGACGCCACCGGCGTTCCCCTGCCCCAGGAGACGGTGGACGGGTGCCTTGCCAGCGACAGCGTGCTGCTGGGCGCGGTGGGCGGCCCCAAGTGGGACACCCTGCCGGGGGACATCCGCCCGGAGAAGGCCCTGCTGGGCCTGCGGGCAAAGCTTGGCCTGTTCACGAACCTGCGCCCGGCCAAGCTCTATCCCGCCCTGGCGGGAAAATGCCCCCTGCGGGCGGACATTATAGAGCAGGGCTTTGACCTGCTGATGGTGCGGGAGCTGACCGGCGGCATTTACTTCGGCGAGCGTGGCCGCCGGGAGGGGCCGAACGGCCCGGAGGCCTACGACACGGAGGCCTATTCTGTCATGGAGATCGAGCGCATCGCCCGCGTGGCCATGGCCGCCGCCCAGAAGCGGCGGGGCAGCGTCATCAGCGTGGACAAGGCCAATGTCCTGGAGTCCTCCCGTCTGTGGCGGGAGACTGTACACCGCATTGCGGAGGAATATGAGGGCGTCACCGTGACGGATATGCTGGTGGACAACACCGCCCAGCAGCTCATCCGCAACCCCTCCCAGTTTGACGTCATCGTCACCACCAATATGTTTGGGGACATCCTCTCCGATGAGGCCAGCCAGATCACCGGCTCCATCGGTATGCTGCCCTCCGCCTCTTTGGGAGCGGGCAGCAGGGGTATGTACGAGCCGATCCACGGCTCCGCCCCCCGGCTCACCGGCACGGGCCGGGCAAACCCCATTGCCACCATCCTGTCCGGGGCCATGATGCTGCGGTATTCCTTCGACCTGGGCGCGGAGGCGGACATCATCGAAAAGGCGGTGGACACCGCCCTGAACGACGGCTGCCGCACGGCGGATCTGGCCCCCGCCGGGACGGAGCATACCCTCAACTGCACGGAAATGACCAAGGAGATTTTGGCAAGAATCTGAATCTGATTGAAAGGAGCCGGCCTATGGCCGGGCATAAGCAAGTATGAAAGAAACCGGCGCGAAAATACTGCTGGACTGTCTGCTGGAGCAGGGCGTGGACACCGTCTTCGGCTACCCCGGCGGCACCATTTTGAACGTCTACGACGCCCTGTATGACTACAGGGACAAGATCACCCACATCCGCACCGCCCACGAGCAGGGGGCGAGCCACGCGGCGGACGGCTACGCCCGCTCCACCGGCAAGGTGGGCGTGTGCTTTGCCACCTCCGGCCCAGGCGCAACCAACCTGGTGACGGGCATTGCCACCGCCTATATGGACT
>JAJQHT010000146.1 GCA_021199595.1 Oscillospiraceae bacterium | reverse complement strand
GCCGCCTGCTGGCGGACGCCCACGGCCTGCCGGACGGAAAGCTGGAGGCGGTGCGGGAAAGCTGCCGCCGCAACTCCAAGCCCTTTGAATACGCATTTTTGCTGGACGCGCTGAAAAACGAGCAGGCCCAGGGCATCACCATCGACACCGCCCGCTGCTTCTTCCATACGGAAAAGCGCCAGTACATCATCATTGACGCGCCGGGTCATATCGAGTTTTTGAAGAACATGGTCACGGGCGCCTCCCGCGCGGAGGCCGCTCTGATGGTCATAGACGCCGCCCGCGGCGTGGAGGAAAACACCCGCCGTCACGGCTACTTCCTCTCCATGCTCGGCATCCGGCAAATCGCCGTGCTGGTGAACAAGATGGATCTTGTCAGCTACGACCAGCGGGTTTTTGAGGACATTAAAAATGAAATGTCCACCTTCCTGGAGAAGGTAGACATCCATCCCCTGTCCTTTATCCCCGTCTCCGGCATGGAGGGGGACAACATTGCGAACCGTTCCCAGCGGATGAGCTGGTACAGCGGCCCCACCATGCTCGAGCAGATGGATGATTTCACCTCTGTCCCCGCGCCGGAGCGGGCCAGCTTCCGTATGCCGGTGCAGGGGGTGTATAAGTTCACCGCCAACAACGACAGCCGCCGCATTGTGGCGGGCACCGTGGAATCCGGCTCCGTCCGAGCCGGAGATGAGATCGTGTTTTACCCTTCCGGCAAAAAAACCAGCGTCAAGAGCCTAGAGGTATTCAACGCCGCCACGCCGGAGTGCTTCGAGGCAGGCATGGCCGCGGGCTTTACCATGAACGAGCAGATATTTGTCCGCCGGGGCGAGATTGCCTGCCGCCGGGACGAGCCTGCCCCCCAGGTGGGCGTACGTCTGAAGGCAAACGTCTTCTGGCTTGGCAAGCAGCCCTTTGACCGCAATCGGCGGTACTACTTCAAATGCGGCACCGCAAAGGTGGAGATGGCCCTGGAGAGCATCGAGCGCATCGTGAACGCCTCCACCCTTTCCGCCGGTCAGCGGCAATACTGCGAGAAAAACGAGGTATGCGAGTGCGTCATCACCCTGGAACGGCCCCTGGCCTTTGACCTGGCCGGGACGGTGGAGGCCACCAGCCGCTTCGTCATCGTTGACGGGTATGAAATCGCCGGCGGCGGTATCATTACGCAGGCCATGGAGGAATACGACTACAACACCCGGAACATCCGCTGGTCCTCCGGCGGCGTCACCGGGGAGGAGCGCCGCCGTATGTCCGGCATGAAGGGTCTGGTGGTATGGATGACCGGTCTTTCCGGCGCGGGCAAAACCACCATCGCGCAGGAGGTGGAGCGCCGCCTGCTGGATGCGGACGTGCTGGCCTACGTTCTGGACGGGGACAAGGTGCGCCGGGGCCTGTGCTCTGACCTGGGCTTTTCCGATGCCGACCGGACGGAAAACATCCGCCGGGTGGGTGAGATCGCGAACCTGTTCCGGGACGCCGGCATGGTGACGCTGGTGACGCTCATAAGCCCCTTCGCCGCCAGTCGGGAGCAGGCCCGCAAAATCGTGGGCCAGGACTTTTTGGAGGTCTATGTGAAGGCCAGCGTAGAGACGTGCAAATCCCGCGACCCCAAAAACCTCTATAAAAAAGCCATGGAGGGCCGCATCCCCAACTTCACCGGCCTTTCCTCCCCCTACGAGCCGCCCACAAACCCCGACCTGGTGCTGGACACAGAAAAATGGAACGAGGAAGAATGTGTGGAGGCCCTGACTGCGGCCATACTCACGCGTTTGGAGGACAAGACGATTTAATAAACAGATACGAATGACCTTGCCAAAACAGATGTTTTGGCAAGGTCATTCTTTCGTACTGCGGCGGGTCTTTTTCCGCCATGCCGCGCTGATTCTCCTCGACATACCCTATGTACGCCTTCGTCGAATCATCACGACCTGACGAAAAAATCCCTCGCCCTGCATTGTCGGACAACCTTAAATTATAGATTGGTGGGTGGAATTTATCGTTTGGCATAATCGGACATTCTAATATTTTGCATAAGGGTTTTTCCTATGATTCTCATTTTCCCTTAGCATCTTTTTTCGGTTTGTGGTATACTGACCCTATCCTGTTAAAAAAATAGTGAATTTGGGAGGCTATCATATGAAACGAATCATTGCGACGGTGTTGACGCTGACGCTGTGCCTTTCCGGCCTGGGGCTGGGGGCCTGGGCCACATCGGAGGAACCGACGGCCTCTGGGGAGATGTCCCTGGCCGGGCGGGACGCTGGCCGGACGGGAGGCGGCGGCGTGGACAAGAGCGACGACGAGGAGCTGGCCGCCCTGCTGGCGGAGGTAGAGGAAAAATTCCAGCAGCTCGACTATGAGGACGAGGAGACCGGCAGGAGCTTTTCCTATAACCTGTTCGTGCCGGAGGACTATGACGAGACCCAGACCTATCCTTTGGTGCTGTTCATTCCCGATTCCAGCGTGGTCGGTGGCGAGACCACGGACGCCCTGGAGCAGGGCTATGGCGCGCTGGTATGGGCCACGGAGGAGGATCAGGAGAAGCACCCCTGCTTCGTTCTGGCCCCGGAGTACCCGGAAAACATCCTGGACGGGGAGGAGGACGTGACGGACTATGTGGCGGCCACCCTAAATCTGCTCGCCGCCCTGCAGGAGACCTACAGCATCGACGAAAACCGCCTTTACATCACCGGACAGTCCATGGGCTGCATGACGGCTCTGTATCTCAACGGCACCTATCCCGACCTGTTCGCCGCCAGCCTTTATGTGGACGGCCAGTGGCCGGTGGAGATTCTCGCCGCGCTGGAGGAGCAGCCCTTCTTCTACTTCGCCGCGGAGGGAGATGAAAAAGCCTCACAGGGCATGGCCAACGTCATCGCCATGTTCGATGAGGACGGCGTGGCCTACGGCCAGGCCCGACTGAACGCCAAGGACGAGACCGAGGTCATCGAGGAGGCCGTCCAGGCCCTGATCGACGAGGGGTATCTTGCAAACTTTATCGCCTGGGAGGAGGGCAGCGTCCTGCCGGACGGCATGGATTCCGCCTCTACCGGCAGCGAGCATATGTATTCCTTCGACCACGCCTACAAAATCAGCGCCGTTCGGGACTGGCTGTTTCAGCAGGTGAAGGAGTAAAGACGAAAAAACAATATAGCTTAGAAAAGGGGCGGTTTTCGGAACCGCGCCCTTTTTCGTTCTGGACAGTATGGCAAGATAGCTAAAATTTTCATTTTCACGCACCGAGGTATTGCATTTCAGAGCAAAATATGCTTAAATATATTTAAGTTTTTTCCGGCGATAGCCGGTGTCCTTAAAGGAGGCAAACACAATGGGCAGAGTTGACGGTACCCGTGTGCGCGTAAGCGACGAAGGGCCGATGTATTACCTGATTCCCCAGTTTATGACCGAGCGCCACGACGCCATGAACATGACCACGGTGGACATTCCCGTGGAGCCAATGCGGAAATATTTAAATAAAAAGCGGCGGGAGGGCGTCCGCATCAACAATATGTCCCTGATCCTGGCGGCCTACGTCCAAATGGTGTCAGAGTTCCCCTCCCTGAACCGCTTCGTGGTTCGGCGGCGGATATACCAGCACAACGACATCTCCGTCTCCCTGGTGGTGCTGCGCCCCGGCGACCGGGCCAACAACGGCACCATGGGCAAGCTCTATTTCGACCCAGAGGACACCATCTTCGACGTGCAGCGGAAGCTGGATGAGTATGTAGAGAAAAACGCCTCCCCGGCGGCGGACGCAAACGGCCTGGACAAGGCCATGGGCGTGCTGTGCAAAATGGGCGGCCTGCTGGACATAGCCGGGGGGCTGCTGCGGTTCATGGATCGGCACGGCCTGCTGCCCAAGGCGCTGGTGGACGTCAGCCCCTTCCACGCAAGCCTTCTGATGACGAACCTGACCAGCATCCGCACAAACCACATCTATCACCACGTTTACGACTTCGGCACCACCTCCATCGCCCTGGCCATGGGCAATATGCGGGACGTGCCAAAGCGGGGCAAGGGCGGGGAGATCGAGCTTGTCCACTGTCTGCCCCTGGGCATTGTGATGGACGAGCGCATCGCCTCCGGCCACTACTTCGCCCTGGCCTTCGCCCGGCTGAAGGAGCTGCTGGCGAACCCGGAGCTTTTGGAACAGCCCGTCAGCACCCGCCATCTGAAGGTCGTAAAATAAAAGCATACCGGCAAATTCACGGGCCGGGGCCAGAAACAGGCCCCGGCCTGTGCGCGCCGCAAAAAAGTTTTTCGCCTTTCTAATTTTTTGCGGGGAACCCATTGCAATTTCCAGGGAAGTGTGATAACATAGCATTTACCTGCCGTCCGGGCGGGAGAACCCGTTATGGCCGGAACAGGGAGGCAATATAACAAGGAGGTGCCGAAACTATGGCAGCAGAAGCGAGAATCAAGGTCGTGCTACGCTGCAGCGAATGCAAGCAGAGGAACTACAATACGTTCAAAAACAAGAAAAACACCACGGAAAAGCTGGAACTGAACAAGTATTGCCCCTTCTGCCGGAAGCACACGCTGCATCAGGAAACCAAGTAAAGGGAGGCAGCAATCATGGCAGAGGAAAAGAAGAACAACACCGCCCCCGCTACCCCGAAGGTCGCCGTCAAGAAGACCACGGAAAAGCTTGGCTTCTTCAAGCGCGTCGGCAAATGGTTCCGGGATATGAAGAGCGAGCTGAAAAAGGTGGTTTGGCCCACCCGCAAGCAGACCGCCAAGAACACCGGCATTGCTGTAGTCATGATCGTTGTGTGCGCTATCGTCCTTTGGGGCTTTGACAGCGCGGCACAGGCGCTTGTGAAAGCGCTCATCAACATTTTCGCGTAATATCATGGCTGAGGATGCAAAATGGTATGTGGTTCACACATACTCCGGTTATGAAAACACCGTCTCTGCCTCCATTCTGAAATCGGCAGAGAACCGCCATATGGAGGATCTTATCCTGGAGGTCAAGATCCCCACAGAGAGCGTCACCGAACACACTGACAATGGCGACAAGACCTATGAGCGCAAGATTTTTCCGGGCTACGTGCTGGTGAAAATGATCCTGACGGACGACACCTGGCACATCATTCGCAACGCCCGCGGCTCCACAGGCTTCGTGTCAATGGACGGCAAGCCCGTCCCTCTGACCGAGGAGGAGGTTTTAAGCCTCGGCATGGAGCGGCATGAGGTCATTGCGGCCTTTAATCTGGGCGACACGGTCAAGGTCATGGAAGGCCCACTGGAGGGCTTCCTCGGCACAGTGGACGAGCTGGAGCCGGAAAAAGATCGTGTGCGGGTCATTATCTCCATGTTCGGACGTGAGACGCCGGTCGATTTGGATTTGGATCAGGTCGAGCCGGTAAAGGAAGATTGATTATTTACGACCTCTTTATACAGAGGGTCACATAGGAGTAATGAAAAATGTCTCAAAAAATTGTTGGATACGTTAGATTCCAGGTTCCGGCGGGCAAGGCAACTCCTGCGCCCCCCGTTGGCCCCGCCCTTGGCCAGTATGGCATCAACATCGGCCAGTTCACCAAGGACTTCAACGAGCGCACAAAGGGCGACATGGGCATGATGATCCCCGTGGTCATCACCGTGTACGCCGACCGCAGCTTCACCTTCATCACCAAAACGCCCCCGGCGGCCCTGCTCATCAAGAAGGCCTGCAACATCGAACACGCCTCCGGCGTGCCTCAGCGGGACAAGGTAGCCACCATCTCGAAGGCGGATCTGCAGAAGATTGCGGAGCAGAAAATGCCAGACCTGAACTGCACCAGTCTGGAGTCGGCCATGAGCATGATTGCCGGCACCTGCCGCAGCATGGGCGTTCTGGTGGGCGACTAAGCCCGTTCATGTGGGAGGAAAACTTCCGCTTAACCACATTATTGGAGGAAATTTTGAATGTTCAGAGGCAAGAATTATAAAGAGAGCGCCAAGCTCATTGATAAACAGACAGTATATGACCCCAAGGATGCCTTCGACCTGGTGTGCAAGACCAGCAAGGCCAAGTTTGACGAGACCGTTGAGCTGCACGTCAAGCTCGGCGTGGACGGCCGTCACGCCGACCAGCAGGTCCGCGGCGCCATCGTCCTGCCCAACGGCACCG